>NZ_JBICHO010000470.1:0-14634 GCF_043100905.1 Rhodopirellula sp. JB055
TATTTAAAGGCAGCTTCCTCCAGAAACTTTTTAAGTTTATTGCCACTTCCGGATTCAAGACTTTCAAAGAGTTGATAAAGCTTTAGCGGGTCGGCCGGTAAGTCTATCTTGTCGCCTGACGTGTGGCGTCCATGTTTCACACTTCGTTGAGGAGCATTTGTGACCGATCATTGCAACCGGTGCCGCCCGTCTCTCACGTGTGTGAAACGGGCGAATTGTTGGAAAAGCAGATCACAACAGATCATTCCATTGGCATTGATCGGCCATTCACTTCAGCGACTTTAGGGCGTGCAACGATTTTTCTGAAAAATCGTCTTCCGACGCGTGTACGTTTCGCACCGCTTGGGGGGCCGAGAGCAGACACCCTCTGCACAGAAGCCCAGCCCAATTCATCTGTGCAAATTGAAAAGCCGCTGTTGCTTTCTTATCGGCCAGAATCCACGCCGGATTCGATCCCAATTTGATGACAACCTTACGATCTTTCTCGTTGGATGGCCGACCGCCAAATTCAATCCCGAACGAGTGGGTTGATGCTGGCCGTTGGTCAACAAAAACCGGCCGCGAAATCACAACCCGAAACGTGACGGGCAGATGAAGCAATCGCGCTGGCGATGGATCGGGTGCCATCGCAACGAGCCTGCGAGTCCTTCGCTCACGCGTTTTGAAGTTGCGTTTTTCTCAAAACCCGAAGCGTCAGCTTTCTCATAACCCGCGGCGTTAGCGAGGGAAAAACGATGTTGACTTCGCCTCGCTGACGCGTCGGTTCATGAAAAAACCAATGCCTCACTCAAAAGCGCAACTTCAAAACTCACGCGTCGGGTTGGGAACTCGAGTCAATCAACAAGCCGGTGAGCGTGGGACCACACAGCCTCTCCGGCGAAGCCCCCATCACCGACGAAGGCCCTCGTCCGAGAAGAGGGCGTCTGCTTCGTGAGTGCATCTCAAGAGGACTTCTTGATGATGCCTTTCTTCTTCGTAGCGGCTTTGGCAGTTTTCTTTTTGGCGGCCTTCTTCTTGGCAGTTTTCTTTTTCGCTGCTTTCTTCGCCGTCTTTTTCTTCGCAGCCTTCTTCTTCTTTTTCTTTTTCTTGGTTGGTCCCTTGGCAGCGCGCTCCGCCAACAAATCCAACACGGCCTCGTAGGTCATCTCTTTCGGATCGGTCCCGCGAGGAATCGAAGCATTGGTTTCGCCATCAGTCGCATAAGGACCAAAGCGGCCTTCCAAGATTTTGATCTCGTTCTCGGTGACCGGACTTGGCTGCTCGAACTTCTTGATCGGCTCCTTGGGTGCCGCACGCCCCCGAGTCTTCGGCTGCTTGAGCAATTCAATCGCTTCCTCAAACGTCACATCCAAGGGTGACTTATCAGCAGGCAACGAACGAGTCTCCTTGCCGCACTTCACATACGGTCCATAGCGTCCGTCGTGAGCCATGATGGGCTCTTTCATCTCCGGGTGTTCACCGAGATCACGCGGCAACGAAAGCAGCTTGCACGCCATCTCCAGATCGACATCTTCGACGGCGATGGTTTTCAGGATCGACGCGTTCTTCTTTTCTTCATCGTCCTTCTCGCCCATTTGGACATACGGCCCGAAACGACCGGCCTTGATGTAGATCGGCTTGCCCGTTTCCGGGTGAACTCCCAAAGGTTCATCTTCCCGTGCAGCATCCTCAAACAACTCCATCGCACGAGCGAGCGTCATTTCATCGGGCGCCATCCCATCCAGGATTGGAGCCTTGCGTTCTCCTTGCTCCAAGAACGGGCCGTACTTCCCAACCCGCACAAAGACTTCTTCTCGATTCTCGCCTTCGGTCGGGACCCCCAGCGAGAACTTGGCGGTCACGCGAGGATCGATCTCTTCGATCTTGCTTTCCAAACGAGGCTTCAACCCGATCGCGGCTTTCTCTTCGACGGAAGGCTCGGCCTCATCGCCAAAGTAGAATCGTTTCAGATATTGCAGTGACTCCGCTTCTTGGCGGCTGATCGTGTCCAGAAAATCTTCCATCTGAGCAGTGAAGTCGTAATCGACCAGTGGCTCAAAGTGGGTTTCCATCAGCCGGATGACACTGAACGCAGTCCAACTGGGCACCAACGCGTTGCCCTTTTTGTACACGTAGTCACGACGCTGGATTGTGTCGATAATCGACGCATAAGTACTGGGCCGGCCGATGCCCTTTTCTTCCAACGTACGAGTCAGGGACGCTTCGCTAAAACGAGACGGCGGCTGTGTTGTGTGACTCTTGGGGTCCAATGACGCGACGGACAAACCATCGTTTTCATCGACGGATGGCAACAGACGTTCTTTGTCGGCGAGTTCAGCTTCGGGATCATCACTGCCTTCGACATAGGCTCGCAAAAAACCTTCGAACAGAATGCTCGTGCCGCTGGCGGTGAACGTGGTGCCTCCGCCTTCAATCGTGACGCTGATGCGTTGCTTTTTCGCGTCAGCCATCTGGCAGGCAACGGTGCGTTTCCAAATCAACTCGAACAGTCGGAACTGATCTCGATCCAATTCGTTCTGCACCGCACTGGGAACGCGGAACGGAGTACCGGCAGGACGAATCGCTTCGTGAGCCTCTTGGGCATTTTTGACTTTGCCTTTGTAGACTCGCTCCGTGTCGTGCAAGAATTTCTCACCGTACTCACTGCGTACCAAATCCCGCGCCGCATTGACGGCTTCTTTCGACAACGTGGTCGAGTCAGTACGCATGTAAGTGATGTAACCGTTTTCATACAGACGCTGGGCCGCTTGCATGCAGCGACGTGCGGTGAAGCCAAGCTTCCGGTTGGCTTCTTGTTGCAACGTGCTGGTTGTGAAGGGTGCCTTGGGTCGTTCGGTGAACGGTTTGACTTCGACCTTGGCAACTCGAAAGCTCTCCTTCTCCAGTTTCTGCTTCAGTTCATTGGCCTGTTGCTCGTCCATTTGCAACAGTTGTGGGTTGAGCAACTGCCCGTTGGTCGAATCAAAATCTTTCCCGGTGGGGATCTTGCGGCCGTCGACGGTCGCCAACATCGCGGGCAACGAGTCGCCGTTTTCGGTCGTGAAAATGGCTTCCAAATCCCAGTAGGTCGCATCGTGAAAGGCAATTCGTTCCCGCTCACGCTGCACGATCAACCGGACCGCGACGCTCTGAACACGGCCGGCTGACAAACCGCGTCCCACTTTTTTCCAAAGCAATTGCGAGACGTCGTAACCGTACAACCGGTCCAAAATCCGGCGAGTTTCCTGGGCTCGGACCAAACCATCGTCGATTTCGCGAGGGTCTTCCAACGCGTGCTGAATCGCTTCTTTCGTGATTTCGTGAAAAACCAACCGGTGGACGGGCACCTTGGGCTTGAGCAACTCGTAGAGGTGCCAGCTAATCGCTTCTCCCTCGCGGTCTTCGTCCGTCGCGAGATACAGGCTGTCTGCATCCTTGAGCGCGGCCTTCAATTTGTCGACTTGCTTCTTCTTGTCCGCCGGGACGATGTAAACCGGCTCAAAGTCCTTTTCGACGTTCACCCCAAGATAAGCCCAAGGTTCTTTCTTGTACTTTTTGGGGATGTCCTTGGCTCCGCCTGGCAAATCGCGAACGTGCCCGACGCTGGCTTCGACCTGGTAACCACTTCCCAAAAACTTCGAGATCGTCCGGGCTTTCGCGGGCGATTCGACGATCACCAAACTTTTGCTGGTCGATTTGGCCATGAGCAAGAACGAACCGATTCAAGGTGGAAAGATGGGGGTTTCAGATGTGCGTGACTCGGGTTTGTCGCTCAAACCCGTCGCTTCGTCAACACGTCAAGTGGAGGACCGAGTCCGATCCAAGTGCGTTTTCAAGAACGTTTTCAGCTTGCGACTGCGTGCATGATCCACGTCAGTCAAATGAAATGTCAGGGTCACACGCTCGGCATCACTGAGATCCAAAGTGCCGGTGTCAGAACGGGACTGAAGCACATCCAAAGCCAACAATTGTTCCAAATCAATCGCTGACTGGGGCCCGCGCAGTTTCAACCGAACACAGTCGCTCACCTTGGTTTCAAGCTCCGCCCAATGAGGCAACGGGGCGTCCTCCTCGCCCGATTCTAACCGAACCGAGACACGGTCCGGGGCAGGGTACTCGACCGCACCTTCCCCTGCGACATTCGACAACAGATCCAGCATTCTTTCCACCAATTCCAACGGCCACTGAGGCGGCGTGTTCTCTGGGAACCCCTTCGGCAACGTGTGCCAACGACGTCCCAATACTCGCCAGGGCTGCATCGTTGCCGAAGCCTCATCGCCATTGGAATCGGTCTCTGACGGCACGTCCGCCACCGGAACCTGCGCCGAGGAATCGACCCGAAAAACCGGATCAGGTTTCATGACGGCCGATGGCGCCGAAACATTCGCTGCACGCCGCTCCGCCACATGACCATTGACGGTCGGCTGCCAATCCAAGACCTCTCGCGGCTCAGCGGTACGAGTTCCCAGGAGTGCATCGGCCAAAAACGGCGCGGTCGAAGACACCCATTCATCCGCTTCGCGATTGGCCGGATCCGCCTTTGCCGCCAAGCCTTCTGGCGTTCCCGTGAACACGACTTGGCCGCCGTGCACGCCGGCGCCTGGCCCAATGTCAATCAGCCAATCGCAACACTTGATCACGTCCAAGTTGTGCTCAATCACGATCACCGAGTTGCCCAGATCGACCAAACGCTGCATCACGACAAGCAACTTTTCGATGTCACCAAAGTGCAAACCGGTCGTCGGTTCATCCAACAAGTAAATCGTGTGCCCGGTTGCTGGACGAGCCAACTCTGCCGCCAACTTCACGCGTTGAGCTTCGCCTCCCGATAACGTCGGCGCGGACTGGCCAAGTGTGACGTAATCCAACCCAACATCACAGAGCGTTTGAATGACGCGAGCGATCCGAGGATGCGAAGCAAACAACTCGACCGCTTCCCCACACGGCATTTCCAGCACGTCTGCAATCGACTGACCGTGCAGCTTGACCTCCAGCACATCCTCGTTGTATCGCCGAGCGCCGCAATCATCGCAGGGCACCCAAACGTCAGGCAAAAAGTGCATTTCAATCTTACGCTGACCGCTGCCCTCGCAAGACTCACAACGACCGCCCGACACATTGAAACTGAACGTCCGGGGCGTGAATCGACGCTCGCGTGCTGCAGGCAATTCCGCATACACGGCCCGAATCAAATCAAACACCCCGGTGTAAGTCGCCGGGTTGCTGCTCGGTGAATTCCCCAGCGGCGACTGGTCGACTCGAATGACTTTGTTGACATAACGCAGCCCATCGATGCCATCATGCTGCCCCGGTTTCACCTTGGCCCGATGCAGTCGTCTTGCCAAAACCGGGTAGACGATGTCGTTGATTAACGAACTCTTGCCGCTGCCGCTGGGCCCCGTGATCGCAGTCAACACACCCAGCGGAATGTCGACGTCCACGTCTTGCAGATTGTTCTCACGAGCACCTTTGACGGACAAGAACTCCACCATCGGCTTGCCCGAATCGGACATCACCGGACGACGAACCGCGGGCAACTCAATCTGTTTTTCACCGAGCAAGTACGGTGCGGTGACAGACTCACCGGCAGGCTGAACCGAATCGGGTTTGCCCTGGGCAACGACGCGACCGCCATGCCGACCGGCGCGTGGTCCAAAGTCGCACAGGTAGTCGCTTCCTGAAATCACATCGTGATCGTGCTCCACCACCAACAGTGTGTTGCCTTGATCACGCAATCGATGCAGCGCCGCGAGCAATCGCCGGTTGTCACGCGGGTGCAAACCAATCGTCGGCTCGTCGAGCACATACAACACTCCGCACAATCCGCTGCCGAGTTGCGACGCCAAACGAATTCGCTGAGCCTCTCCGCCAGAAAGAGTGGGCGCACCACGGTGCAGAGTCAGGTAATCCAGCCCCACGTCACGCAAAAACCGAACACGTGATTGAACTTCGCGAATCAACTCACCGGCAATCTTCCATTCGCGACGATCCAGCTCCCACGAATCGATTTCTTGCGACAGTCGATCCAGCGGCATATGCACCAAGTCGCCGATGGTGAAATCTCGAAACCGAACCGCGGCGGAATCGTCACGCAAACGTGAACCATCGCAGACCGAGCAATCGATTTCAGCGACAAAGGCTTCCAACCGCATTCGCAATCCAGGCGTCAAACGCGAGGCTTCCTCCAGCGCCGGGTAAAACCCTTTGAACTGGAACCGGAACAACACGTTGCCTTCGCCAAAGTGATCGCGAACCTCTTCGGCTCGCTCGTTCTTCGCCGACGATTTTTCATCGGTTGTGTCGCCTTGCCGAACTTCGACCCAACGCGGCCCCAGACCATGAAACAGAATTCGTCGCTGCGATACCGTCAACGATTCAATCGGTTGGTGAATTGGAATGCCGGTCGTTCGCGAAAGGGCTCGCAACATCCAACGACTGACCGCATGATCGACGGATGGCCACAGCAATGCCGCACCATCAGCCAAGGTTGTTTGAGGCGTTCCCATCAACGCGGCGGGATTGGTCCCGGTCTGAGTTCCCAAACCTTCGCAACCCGGACACCAACCGATGCCAGAGTTGAACGAAAAGTGGTGCGGGGTCAGCTGAGAGAATGAACGCCCACAGGATTCACAGACCAAGTGCTGGCTGTGCCGAAGCACGTGCCAATCACGTTCGGGTTGTTCCGAATCCGCGATCGCCACATCGATCACGCCGACACCCAGCGACAACGCTTGCTCCACGCTGTCACTGATTCGAGACTGCTCTTCGGGAGAGATCTTGATTCGGTCGACGACGACTTGCACCAAGTGCACCCGTCGAGGATCCAGTGCTTTCGCATCGTCCAATTCCACCGTCTCGCCATCGATGCGAACACGGGAATACCCCATCGCTCGGTAGCTTTGCCAAGTCGCCAGCGATGCTTCACCGGACTGAACCTCGATCGGTGCCAACAACAGAGCTCGCGTGCCCTTTGGCAATCCCATCACCTTGTCGATGATCTGATCAGGGGTTTGCGTTCCCACCGGGACCGCACAATCGGGGCAGTGCATCGTGCCGAGTTTGCTGTACAAAATCCGCAAGTAGTCATAGACCTCGGTGACCGTACCGACGGTGCTACGAGGCGAATGCCCGAGGTTCTTTTGCTCGAGCGCCACCGCAGGCGACAGCCCTTCAATGCGTTCCGCTTTGGGTTTTTGAACCTGTCCGATGAACTGCCGAGCGTAACTGGACAATGATTCGACGTATCGTCGCTGGCCTTCCGCGTAGATTGTGTCCATTGCCAGCGAACTTTTGCCGCTTCCGCTGGGCCCACAGAACACTGTCATCGCGTCGCGAGGAACTTCGAGGTCGACCGATTTCAGGTTGTGCTCGCACGCACCTTCGACCACCACGTGCGTTCGCGACTTCGCCGGAGGTGCAACGATGTCCCGGATCGCCTGACCGCGTTTTTTCGCTTTCCGTCGCTTGATCCGCAATACTTCCGCCAGCGCCGCACCGGTGTAGCTGTCGTCGACTTTCGCGACCTCTGCTGGCCGACCTTCGCCAACCACTCGGCCGCCTCCGGCACCACCTTCGACTCCGATATCGATCACCCAGTCCGCGGTTTTAATCACATCCAAGTTGTGTTCGACGATCACAATGGTGTTGCCACGATCCGCCAAACGGTTGATCACGCCCAACAGCAAATCGATGTCGGCAAAATGCAACCCGGTCGTCGGTTCGTCCAACACATACAGCGTGCGCCCCGTGTCCCTGCGACTCAATTCCCGTGAGAGCTTGATGCGTTGGGCTTCACCACCGGACAGGGTTGGCGATGGCTGGCCGAGCTTCAAATATTCCAGCCCCACGTCGACCAATGTCTGCAACTTTTCAGCAATCTTCGGGATGTTTTGGAACAGATCCAAAGCCTCCGAGATATCCATGTTGAGAACATCGGCGATCGATTTGCCTTTGAACTGCACCGACAACGTTTCGCGGTTGTACCGCTGGCCCTGGCAAACCGGACAAGTCACCCAGATATCGGCCAAGAAATCCATTTCCAACTTGGTCGCACCGTTGCCGTCACACCCTGCACAGCGACCGCCGTCCACGTTGAAACTGAATCGACCGACCGAGTAACCACGTGCCTTCGCTTCAGGCAACTTCGCAAACAGATTGCGAATCTCATCAAAGACTTTCACGTACGTCGCGGGATTGCTGCGAGGCGTTCGCCCGATTGGGGACTGATCAATCGCGATCGTTTTATCGAGATGCTCCAGACCTTCGATGGAATCATGATCCCCCACCTCCGCTTCCGCACCATTGAGCGCGTTGAGTAGAGCAGGCTCGACAATCCCGCCAATCAACGAACTCTTGCCGCTGCCAGAAACCCCGGTCACACAAGTCACCACGCCTAGTGGAATGGAGACGTCGATGTTCTTCAGGTTGTGAAAACGTGCCCCACGAATCGCCAATTGCTTGGCGGGATCCACCGCCCGCGGCTTTTCACGGGGCGTGATCGCGCGTTCTCCCGATAAGAACGCTCCAGTGACACTTCCGTTCGATCGACGCAGGTCCTCGATCGAACCGGCCGCCACAATGTGACCGCCTTTGACACCGGGCCCAGGCCCGAAGTCCACAATCGTATCCGCCGCGCGCATCGTGTCTTCATCGTGTTCGACCACGATCAACGTGTTGCCCGCGTCTCGCAACCGCGTCAACGTCGTGATCAACCGATCGTTGTCACGCGGGTGCAGACCGATCGACGGTTCGTCCAAGATATACAGCACCCCCGACAACCCCGAACCGATTTGACCGGCAAGTCGAATCCGTTGGGACTCGCCGCCAGACAACGTCGGCGCGGTCCGGCCAAGCGTCAGATACTCCAAACCAACGCCTAGCAGAAACCCGATCCGTCCGCGAATTTCTTTGAGGGCTTCCCCGGCAATTTGAGCGTCGGTTTTCGAAAGCGGGATCTCGCTGAAGAACTCCATCAACGAATCAATGGAAAGCTCACACAACTCGGGAAGCGATTGACTGCTCGAGCCGGCAAAGTCTTTTGAGCCCGTTGAGATGCGAACCGCGCAAGCCTGGTCGTTCAACCGTTTTCCATGGCAATCCGGGCAATCCATCGTGTTCATGTACTTCTCGAACTGACGCAACTGCATCTTGTTGCGGCTGGTTCGATAGCGCTCAAGCAACTCAGGAATGAAACCTTCAAAGCTGCCAACATACTTCTTGGCTTTGCGTCCACCTCGCCAAGTGAACTGCATCGAGTCGTCGGCTCCCCACAACCAAACGTGGCGAGCTAGCTCAGGAAACTCGTCCCAGCGAGTCTCCAACTTCGTGCCGGGTTCGAGCTCCAACTCCGCGTCCATCGCTTCGGCAACGCCGCGATAAATGTGGCGTCGATACCGTCCCAGATCGCCCCACTTGCCGAGCAATGCAATCGCGCCTTTGCGAATCGACAGCGACTCGTCGGGGATCAACAACTCCGGCACAAATGTGTACAGCCGACCGATCCCATCGCACGACGCACACATCCCTTGCGGGCTGTTGAAGCTGAACAATTGCGGAGTCGGTGGCCGAAAACTTCGGCCACAATTCCCGCACGAATACTTTGATGAAAACAGTTGGTCATGACGCGTTGGCGGGACGTCCTCGCCATTGGGCGGGCCCACCGAAGCGATCAACGAGGACTCGCCAAGCTTCAATGCCAACTCAACCGCTTCGACCACTCGCGGGCGTTCCAATTGGCCTGCGACGATGCGGTCGATCACGACTTCCACATCATGCCGCCGGGTTCGATCCAGCGATGGCGGGTCGCTCAATCGAAACGTTTCGCCATCAACGCGTGCGCGGTTGAAACCCTGTTTGCGAAGGTCCTCAAACAAATCGCGGAATTCGCCTTTTTGGCCACGAACCAACGGCGCCATCACCCACAGGGTTCCGTCTTCGATCGCAGCTTCCGTTTCAGAATCCGCATCCGCTTCAGAATCCTCCGACGATCGGTCGTCCTGCCACCCATCGGCTGCCAGTTGAAGCAGGCGACTGACAATCACATCGGTCGTCTGCGCCGCGATTTCGACATCACACGTTGGGCAGTATCCCGTGCCAACACGCGCGTACAGCACTCGCAGGAAATCGTAGATTTCCGTGATCGTGCCGACGGTACTGCGAGGGTTGTTGCCCGTCGACTTTTGACTGATTGAGATCGAGGGGCTCAGCCCAGTCACCAAATCAACGTCGGGCTTGGGCATCTGCCCCATGAATTGCCGAGCCGAATTGCTCAGGCTTTCGACGTACCGACGCTGACCTTCGGCATACAGCGTGTCGAACGCGAGCGAGCTTTTCCCACTTCCCGAGACACCCGAGAAACAGATCAGCTCACCTCGCGTGAGCGTCAAATCGACGTCGCGCAAGTTGTGTTCGCGAGCGCCTTTGACGGTGATTTCCCGTTGCAACTTGTCCACTCATTGGGTCGGCGTTTGATACATCCATTCAGTCAGACGCATCTTCGAGAAAGTCAGTTCAGTTCGTCACTGCGACCGGCTGGCCCGCACAAATGGCGTTGCAAATAGCTGGCTCGCTGGACGTTCCGATCGCTGGTCGTCAACACACGGCCGTGCAGCTTTTGCAAGTGAGCCGGCTGGGTGTGGATGAACAGTTTATTGATCGTTGCCAATTGCACGTCGTCGATCAGCCCCAGGTTCACGCCCATGCGAACCTTGGACAAGTAGTGCATTGTTTCTTCGCTGCTGATCTTTCGGGCGGTGCTGAGAATCCCCAGTGCCCGACTGACGTCGTCATGCAGGTCTTGCTGGCCCTTCTCAATTAAAAATTCGCGTGCCTTGCGTTCGTAATCGATGATCCGTGGCACGACCTCTTGGCCAACCATTTCCAACAATTCTTTTTCGGTGTGTCCAAGCGTGACTTGATTGCTGACTTGATAGAAATCGCCGGTGTACTGCGACCCTTCGCCGTACAAACCACGCACCGTCACGTTGATCCGTTGCATGCTGCGGAACACCTTTTCGATCTGCTGCGTGATCACCAAACCCGGCAAATGCAGCATCACGCTGACCCGCAGACCGGTGCCCACGTTGGTCGGGCACGCCGTCAGGTAGCCGAATTTATTGTGGAACGCGTACAGCACTTCGCCTTCGATCGCGTCATCGATGCGGTCGATTTGTTCCCAAGCGCTCAGCAGATCCAAACCGCTGTGCATCACCTGAATGCGCAAGTGGTCCTCTTCGTTGATCATCACCGAGTATTGCTCGCTGGGATCGATCGCGACGGCACGACTGCCTTCGGAATCCGCGATTTCTCGGCTGATGAGCTGGCGCTCGACCAAGAACTGTCGATCCACTTCGCTCAACGTCGCGATGTCGACATACGGAATTTCATCCCATTCGGGCAAATTCTCCAGCCGCGAGCGAACCTGGCGTTCGATTTTTTCGCGGTCTTCGGGACTGCATTTTCGAATGAAGGGGAATCCCGCCAAATTACGGGCCAAACGAATTCGGCTGCTGATCACGATGTCGGATTCCGGGCCTGTGCCACGCAACCATTCACCACTCTTTTGGACCAACACCGACAGGTCGGTGGCTTCTTTCATGTCGCGTTCCCTCGCCGTTTTGGCTCGCCTTGGATCGCGTTGATTTGATCTCGCAATTCCGACGCGCGCTCGTATTCTTCCCGTTCGACCGCGGCTTCCATTTCTTTTCGCAAACGAATCAAATCTGCCTGCGAATCCGCTGTGGCGGCCGCTCGAGTGGGGCGTTTTCCGGTGTGTTCCAATGAGTCGTGAATGTTTAGCAACAGCGGTTTCAAGTCGGCCTCAAAGAAGTCGTAATCCAGGGGGCACCCCAACCGTCCTGAATTGCGAAATTCGAAGAAGGTGATCCCACAAACGGGACACTCTTTTTGGTCCAACTTCCGCAATTCTTCTTTGGTTTGGCCCAATTGCAATTGTTTGGCGAGTGCACCGGCGACGCTGGAAACCGGCGTCGGCTCGCCCTTTTGCAACACATTGCGAGCGTGATGCTCGCACAAATGCAGCACTTTCGGCCCGTCGGGCTCGGTCAATTCGGTGATGTGAAAAGTCGCCGGTTTATCGCAGTACTGGCATTTCATGAGAGTCTCGCAGGATGGCTCGCTAATTTCGTGACACTGGTTCCGTGGCACGATGCGGAATTCGCGATGCGAAGCGAACTTCGCGGCACGATTGCTGTCATGGTCGGCATCACGGCTCCGTGATGACCGCCCGAAGAGGCGGACTCGTTCACGCCTTGGAATTCTATCGCTGGCCAACCCGGTTTCCAAGCCCGCCGTCGCACTTCACACTATCGGAACGCCCCAACGCGCCGAAACTTCATGACTGGAAACCTCATGCACCAACCGCCGCTTTCGTCGTTCGAATCGCTGGCCCGTCGGTTCGACTTCGTCCCCGTCTACCGACGCCTGCTGTCTGATACGCTGACCCCTGTCACCGCGTTCATGCACCTGGACGATGGCGGCCCCGCTTTTCTGATCGAAAGCGTGATCGGCGGCGAAAAAGTCGGGCGATTCAGTTTTTTGGGTTCACGCCCCCTGGCTCGATTCACGGCTAAAGGCAACACCGTCCGGCGAACCAACCTGTCCACCGGCGAAGTCGTCGAATCCCAGTGTGACGATCCCCTGGATGCTTTTCGCCAAAGTTTCCAGGACCGAACCGCGACCCTGGACGGGCTGCCTCCGTTCATCGGGGGAGCCATCGGGTACGCGGGCTACGATGTTGTCCGTTATGTCGAGGACTTGCCGGACACCACCCAAGATGACCGGGACCTTCCCGACCTGAACTTCGCCTTTTATCACACGCTGTGCGTGTTCGACCACGTCGACAAAACCATCACAGTGGTCTCCTTGGCCGATTGCCGCGGCATCGATGAGGAAACGGATTCTGCCGCCATTTCCGACGCTCGCCAATCCGCTGCCGAAGAAGTCGACCAAACGATCAAACGTCTGATGACCAGCCCACCGGATCTTCGCGTGGACGAAATCATCGAAGAAGACCAACGGCAACCGCTGCCAGTCGAGTCCAACTTCACCCGCGAGTCCTTCTGCGACGCAGTTCGCCACTGTGTCGAATACATTCGCGCGGGCGATATCTTCCAGGTTGTCCCCAGCCAGCGACTGACGGTCAAAAGCGACGTCGATCCCTTCGCGGTCTACCGTTCGCTGCGTGTCGTCAATCCGTCGCCGTTCATGTTCTTTGTCCGCAACCCAGAATGCGTCCTGGTCGGCTGCTCGCCGGAGATCATGTGCCGGGTCAAAGACCGCGAGGTCACAGTGCGACCACTGGCCGGAACGCGGCCCCGTGGTGCGACAGAAAAAGAAGACAGGGCTCTTGAAAAAGACTTGCTAGCCGATCCCAAGGAACGTGCAGAACACGTGATGCTGGTCGACCTCGGTCGCAACGACATCGGCCGGATCGCCGAATTCGGTACCGTGGACTTGACCGAGATCATGGTCATCGAGCGATACAGCCACGTGATGCACATCAGCAGCGAAGTGCGAGGCAAACTGCGGGAAGGCCTCGATGCCTTTGATGCCCTCAAATCATGCTTGCCCGCGGGAACCGTTTCGGGCGCCCCCAAAGTCCGAGCGATGCAGGTCATCGATGAGATCGAACCGCATCGCCGCGGCCCCTACGGTGGCGCGGTGGGCTACATCGACTACCGAGGCAACATGGACACCTGCTTGGCCCTTCGCACAATCGTTCACCAAAATGGGGCGTATCACGTGCAAGCCGGTTGCGGAGTCGTCGCCGACAGCAACCCCGACTCGGAATACGAAGAAACCCTCAACAAGGCCCGCGCCCTGATCGCCGCCATCGAGTGGACCATCGCCCGAGAATCCCGCAACGCCTGAACCAAAGTCGCCCTCTGGCTCCGTTCGAAGGACAATTGCGAAGAAACCGCAGCCCAAAAGGCACACCAGCAAAGAATGCCGCGAAGCCCTTGTCTTCAACCAAAATCTCCATGCACACACACTCGGCCGCAATGGAATCACTTGAGATAATTTGGCGAAATTACCTCACTGTCAGTGAACGAGTTGACCTTGACGTGTTCTCTCCTGAACAACTCGAGCATTACGCACAATCGCCTATCAGGCAATTTCGAATAGCTGCGTTTCATTCTCGCCAGGGTGCCTTCATCGCCATGTGGAATCTTTGGGAGTAATACTCCCAGTCTCTATGTGGCGAACTCCCGAACAAAGAACGGTAACTCAAGAGCGAATCCACCGTTAACTGGATTGGTCGCTCACTGGCCTCTAACAACAAGCCCTTCTCTGAACTGAATTGGTTTGTGCAGGCAAACTCGCTCCGCAACTTAATCGCTCACAACGGCGCCCGCATCGATTCCGGCCGAACCAAAAGTAGACCAGATCGACCAGCGGGATCTCCGGCATCAGCACTGACCGAAGCCCTGAGCAAGTCAATCGTGTCATGAGATTATCACTCACTTCCGTTGCTCGCTCCACGAAAGCCACATCCCAAAGGGATGAAAGAAAGTAGCCGGGGGCTTGAGCGATAGCGAACACCCCGGAATTTCAAACGCCCTGTGACATTCAGATAGCGGGATCGAGCCGTGCGGTTTTGTTCCGCCTGTTGGGGTTTGGAGCACGGGTGGCAGG
>NZ_JBICHO010000471.1:0-8229 GCF_043100905.1 Rhodopirellula sp. JB055
TCATGGTGGGCCGTGTACGAAAGTTCTTTCGTGATGGTTTCGCGATTGTCCTTCGTCGTCTTGCGGCGTGTCACGCCATGAAACCACAGGATCGCACCCGCGTCGGGGTGCGACAGCCAAGGTGGCTGGCGCGACAAAGAATGAACCATCGGTTCCAATGGTTCGTTTGTCAGCCGAACGTTAACGGCATCGAAAATCTCGTCAGTGGTTGCGTTGTTCGGCATCGATCAACCTCCACTGACTGGCGGGATCAAGGCGACTTCCGCATCCTGTTCGATCACATGGTCGGGTGAAACGTACCGTTGGTCGACCGCCAATCGTGATCGCTGAACGAGCGCTGCCAACTCTGTGTGTTGGTCGGATAGTTGCGTCATCAGCTCTTTTGCGGTGGGGCGTTCGGTCGTTTGCACCGTCACACGATCCGCGCCACCAACCGATTCGCTGGCACCAGCAAAGAGCAACACGTCGATGGAACAGGAATGGTTCATTCGGTTGTGCTTCGGGAAGGGGAGGATTGGCCGCGGAGATTCAATGCTGGCAGACGACCGTAGGAGTGTGCCAACAATTTCAGCGGATGAATCGCCTCGTAGTCACCACCATGTTCCATTTGCAATTTGCACGCACTGCATTCGGTGGTGGGGGCACTGGCGGATGCCTTGCGGACCGTGGAAACCATTGGCCAGCCAATTCGCAAACTGTTCCGATAATTCTTTCGTTGCAGTCCCCAGGTTCCGGCCATGCCGCTGCATCCTTTCGCGACGATGTCGACTTCCAGTTGCGGAATCAGTTTCATCAGGTTGGCTGCTGCCGTGTCGCTGTGAAGGACGCGGCTGTGGCAAGGTTGGTGATACAACATTCTGTGCCGAATGGGTTCGAATTCCAGCGTCAGCCGATTTTCCTGATGCAATGACCACAAGTAGTGGCAGGCTTCGAAACTGTGTTCGGCAACCAAGTGAGCGTCTTCCGTATCGAGCAAGTTGGGGTATTCGTGCTTCAAACACAGTGCGGCGGCGGGTTCGGTGGCGATCACGGTGTAACCCTGCCGAACCGCATCTGCCAACAGGCGGACATTGCGCTTGGCAATTCGGCGGGCACCCTTCAAATCGCCCGCGGTAATGCGTCCCATTCCGCTCAAGCTTTGCCCCGTGGGGACATAAAACCCAATGCGATTGTGTTGCAAGATTTCCGCGAGAGCGCGACCAATTTCAGGATCGTGGTAATTCGCGAAATGATCGACAAAGTAAACCACCTTCAGTCCACCGGCCGGTGAGGCTCGGTGCCAACGTCGCCGCACTGCGTACCGGACGAACGATTCACTGGCCAGCAACGGAATTTCGCGAGCGGCCGACAACCCCAGGGTTCGTTCGGCGAACCATCGCAAGGATCTCCGTCGCAGCATCCAGTTGGAGAGCCAGGCCACTCGTGAGCCCAACGCTGCCAGCATGTCGATCCGCCCAATCAACCAATCCGACAAGGTCAACCCATTGGTGGCAACGTATTGAGCCTTGATCTCGCCGACCACTTTGGGAATGTTGACTGAAGCCGGGCACTCCACTCGGCAGGAGTGGCAGTTAAAGCACAGATCGGCGACCGCTTTGGCGCGTTCGCCGGTGAGTTCCGAAACGGGCAATTGTCCGCTCAAGACACCACGCAACAGGTTGGCTTTTGCGCGCGGTGATGCTTCCTCGATCGACGTGATGCGGAACATCGGGCACTGCCGTTCATCGGACGCGTCGGCGCGGCATCGCGCGCACCCGTTGCAGGCTCGCGTTGTCGTCGTGATCGGTGCTCCACCGGGCCAATGTTGAAGCACTTCTAGCTGCGGCGCTGGTTGGTGAGGCATCAAGGACGAAACCCATTTGGCGGGTTCCGTTTCTGCGGATGTTGTGTCCTCCACTCGCTCGGTTTCACTCACCGGTTGGTTGGCAGAAGTTGATTCCTCGGTGTTCGCTGGCGTTGCCGAATCGATTTCGTCCGCGGGATTTTCCGATGTCATGGTCAAGGACGAAGGAATCACGCTGCGTCCCGAGGCCACGATTTCGATGGTTTGATCGAGTGGCCGCAGGTTCTCGTCTGGCTTTTGCAGCACCGCACCGAACAGCTTGCCAGGATTGAATCGGTGATAAGGATCGAACAGTCGTTTGACTTGGCCCATTGCCTGCCACAATTCGCCGGCTTGTTTGGGCATCAAGTACGAGCGGCTCAGCCCGGCGGCGTGTTCAACGCCGATCTGCCCGCCGCGGTCCCAAACAACGCTTGCGATTTCTTCGCTGAGCGGACGGATTTTTCGTCGATCATCTTCCTGTTGCAGGTCCAGCATCGGACGCACGTGCAGCTGGCCGTGACCAACGTGAGCAAAAATCGTCGCGGTGGCTTGATGGCGTTTGAGAACGTTTTGCACCGCCACCACCATCTCGGGCACTTGTTCTGGTGGCGAGTGAATGTCTTCCACAAACGGTTGCGGCATCTGCGTCCCACGAACGCGATATTGCCGAGGGATCACTCTGCGAAACAGCATCCAGTAGAGATCGCGAATGTCATCGCGGATGGTGTCCACCGATTCAAACGCTGCGTCGTGACCACTGGAAATGGATTGGCGCAAAATCGCGAGACGATCGTAGAGGTCCCCCAAGGACTCACCTTGAATTTCGACCAACATCGCGGCTTCGGCTTCGCGAGGAACCACGTCTGTGAAACGTTTTTCACCTTCTCGTGCGATCTGTAACAACCGGCGGTCCATCACATCGCAAGCGATCGGACCGTGTTGAAGAGCTGTCACGGCGGCTCGAGTGGCCGAGTCGAGCCGATGGAAAAAGAACAGCACCACCCCGCGATGAGCAGGGATCGCTTCGGTGCGAAGTGTGGCGTCGATCATCACCCCCAGCGTGCCTTGAGAGCCGCTGAAGAATTTCGCCAGGTCGACTCGATGGTTGGCGTCATAAAGATCGTCCAAGCGGTAACCACCACTGGCAGGCGACTGGACGAAGTTGGATTCGAGCTGGGTATGAAAGCGATTCCGGATTTCAACCAATCCACGCGAAACGCGGTTCACAAACGCCGCGCCGCCTGAAGGATCAAGGAAGGAAATGTTTGGGGCTTGAGGAGAATCCACCTCGCTGTTTTCGGCCGATGCGACTTCGTCATGGCCGGGGAGTGGATCGTGTTGCGACAGTTCGACGAGACGCCCATCGGCGGAGATCATGCGAAGCGACAACACTGTGTCCCGCGCCGAACCGCTGCGGAGATAGTGACTGCCTGAGGCGTTCGTCGCGATGACCCCACCCATGGTTGTGATGGAACGCGTGGCCGGATCCGGGCCGAACCAGCGTCGGTGTCCTTTGAGAAATCGGTTGACGCTCGCGAGTGTCGCACCACTTTGCACTGTGACCTGAGTGCCATCATCGGATGGCGAGATCCGTTTCATGTGAGCGGACATGTCGACCACGATGCCTGGGCCGACCGATTCTCCCGAAACGCCACTGCCACTGCCGCGCGCGTGGATGGGCAAGTCATTTTCGCAGGCGTACTGCACGGTCGTCGAGACATCGGCGGCAGATCGAGGCCGCACCACCGCCAGCGGCCGGATTTGATAAATGCTGGCGTCCGAGGCGTACAACTGAGTCGACACGGCATCGCACAAGACATCTCCGGAAACCAATCCGCGGAGGTCATCGTGAAGTCGTTGGCTATCAATGTCTCTTTGCATTGTCCCATTACGACGCCCAGTGACCGGTTCCGTCAAGACGCCCGAATCAGGCTCGTCGCGATTCGGTCCCCATCCAGTCAATGACAATGGCGAACAGACCACCGATTCCCGCGAGACAAAGATCTTTTTGAGCGTCCCAGGGGTCGTCTTGCTGCCCGTTGTAGGATTCGGCTTGAGCGGGTGAAAAGAGCACGGCGATTTGCCATTCCAGTACTTCATACCCGGCGCCCACAGCCATCACGATGCAAATCGAAAGAAACCAACCCCAACCCTTGGGAAGCGGCGACGGAGCGTGCGCTGTTTCCCAAGCTTGTCGGAGCCAATCAAACGCGACCGGGATGCCGAGACACCCTGACGCGAAATGGACTAAGCGGTCGTAGTGATTGCGCCGCCAGGCAAACAGGTCCGAGAGATTTTGCCCGAAAAGCGATTCGAACCAAGCGTCATAGGGCACGTTGGAATAAATCCAGCGTGCCCCCAAAAGATGCAGCACGATGAACGAGATCGCGCAGGCAAAAGGGATCGACGAAAGTCTCGCGTTGCTAGTCGACCAGAGCAGGCCCAACAGCATCGCGACAGTTGGGACGTGTTGCAGCCATTGCTCCGTCGGATACGGAGCCTTGATCAGCGACACGATCATCAACAGAAAAGTCGCCAGGACGACGAGCTTTTGACGATCCATGCGAGTCAAGGCTTGGGAGTACTGGTGTCCGCATCCGCGTCTTCCGTTGGTTCGGAAGCCACGGGAACTTCACCGGTCAGTTCGCTCAGGTATTGCCCGAGTCGTTCTTTCTCGTCCTCTGGGGCGGCTTCGATCGCACGAGTTTGCCACTCCACAGCCGAATCCTTGTCGCCCGCAACGGATTTCAGGTGAGCCATCGTGTCGTAGGCTGGCCACATCGCATCGTTGTCAGCGTTTTCTTCGCTCGCCAAAGCTGATTCGAGAGCCGACATGGTGGTGTTCAGGATTTCCTCGCTTTCATCCAGTCCCCCTTCTACGGCCTCGTAAACTTCCCAGGCCCAGCGGTTGATGGAAACGGCGTCTTCGGGAGCTGCGGCAATTCTTTCTTGAATGATTTCCAAGGCGATGTCGTTCTGCTGAGTCGCCAGAGCGGTTGGGAACCAAATGGATTTCAATGCCGTTTCGTACCGAGTGCCGGCAAACAGGTCGGCATGTTTTTGCAGCAACTCCAATGTGGTTTCATGTTTTTCCGCGCGGTTGGCCATGACGATCGAGCGAATCGCTAAGGAAATTTGTTGCTCCCGTTCGAAAGCCTCTCGCGCGGTTTCGCGGTCCCATTCGCCGTGGACGATGGCTTCCAATGGTTCGTCCATCGACATCGGGTGACCAATCCATTCAATGTGTCCATCGGTGCCCACGATGAAGGCGGTTGGGATACCGTTTTGTTTGGCGGCTTTCATGTAGTCCGCATTGACTGATTCGTCTGGGTCCGTGGTCAGGCTGTACGCCGAGGTCAGTTGGCCAAACGTGATGGGCTCGGCTTTCTCTGTGGTGTCGCCCTCTTCGTCGGATGCTTCTGCGTTTTCGTTAGCAGCGGATTCTTGGGTTCCGAGGATTTGGGGGCTGACTGGACGCTCCAAGAATTTGTTGACGGTTTCGAGATCTTCGGTGCTGACACTGACGATTCGAACGCCCTGGTCAGCGTACTTGCTTTGGAGTTCGGCCAAGTGAGGCATGCTGTACAGACACGGTCCGCACCAAGTCGCCCAGAACTCAACGACATAAACCTTGCCAGGTTCAAATTCAGAAATGGGCTCGGGGGACTCACCGACCCAGTGTTCGATGTCCAGGGTTGGGGCGGGGGATCCGATGGTCAGCGAATTGGGAGCATCTTCGGCCACTTTCTCCGGTTTCTTTTCGGCGGAGCCTTCGGCCTCGGGGCTTGGTTTGGGCACCACCAATTTCTTGGCTTCAACGGTGGGAGTCGTCGTGCGATCGTCCCCCTTGGCAATCCCGCCAGTACCAATCACAAAGCAACAAACAAACACACGAGCGGTCGAAGAGATTTTCACGACGGATTCCTCGTTGGGCAAATCGAATGGAGAGTCAGTGGGATGACTCCTTCACGATAACAGACAGCCGCCACCTCTAATTGACCGATGAGTTGAAAAATGTCCGAGAATGATTTGGGGCGGGCCGAGATACTTGAAACAGCGATCAAGGCCGCGAAAGCCGGCGGTGAAGTTCTTCGTCGCTACTTTGAAAATGGCGTGATGATGCGAGACAAATCCACGGACGGGGGCAAGACCTACGACTTGGTCAGCGACGCGGATTTAGAAAGCGAACGAGAAGTGGCAACGCTGATTCGCAAAGCTTACCCCAACCATGAACTGCTTGGGGAAGAGGACCTACAAGGTGGCGATTCCAAGGCGAAACAATTGTGGGTGATCGATCCGCTCGATGGAACCAACAACTTCGCCCACCATCTGCCTCATTTCGCAGTTTCCATCGCGTACTACGAGTCAGGGGTTCCAATCGTGGGTGTTGTCTACAATCCCATTCGCGAAGATTTATTCACGGCCGTTCAGGGGCAAGGCGCGTTTCAAAACGGAGAGCGAGTGCAGGTCAGCGAAGCCAGCTCACTGGATCAATGCATGATCGGTTGTGGGTTCTACTACGACCGCGGTGAGATGATGCGCGCCACGCTGGACGCCGTTGCAGAATGTGTTCGAAACGACATCCATGGCATCCGCCGGCTCGGTGCTGCGTCATTGGATTTGTGTGAAGTCGGTTGTGGAGGCTTCGATGCGTTCTTCGAGTACAAATTGTCCCCATGGGACTTTGCCGCCGGTGCTCTGTTCATCACCGAAGCCGGAGGCCAGATCACGACGGCTGCCGGCGGCGCCCTGCCTCTGGAAACGAGCAGTGTTTTGGCCAGCAACGGAAAGGTGCATTCGGCAATGCTCGGTATCACCAAACGGCATGCGATTCAAAATTGACGGTTGAACTGAATTGCCGACATCGTGCTTCAGTCAATCCATCGCTTGGTAAGGTCGCCGTAGGCATCAATGCGGCGATCACGTAGGAATGGCCAGTGAGTTCGGACGACATCGATGTCAGCAAACTGGCAGTCGGCGGATACGATTTGATCGCTGACGCAATCGCCTTGTGAAAGGATTTCTCCCCGAGGCGAGGCGATGAAAGACGAACCCCAGAATTCGACTGGGCCTTCGATCCCGACCCGGTTGGGGGCACCCAGGTAAATTCCGTTGGCGATCGCGTGAGCTCGCATGGCTGTCATCCACGCGTCACGTTGGCCCTCACCAAATTCTTCTTTTTCTTCATCGATCCAACCGATCGCGGTCGGGTAAAGCAGAATCTCCGCGCCCGCCATCGCGAACAAACGTGCGGCTTCGGGGAACCATTGGTCCCAGCAAATTCCCACGCCCAGTTTCGCGAACCGTGTTGGGATGACTTTGAATCCCAGGTCGCCGGGTATGAAATAAAACTTCTCGTAGTACAACGGGTCATCGGGGATGTGCATCTTTCGATAAACGCCTGCAATGCTGCCATCGGCATCGATCACCACGGCACTGTTGTGGTAAACGCCCGGGGCACGACGTTCAAAGAGCGGGGCCACGATCACGACGCCCAATCGTTCGGCCACGGGTTGCAGTGCTTGAGTCGTCGGCCCGGGAATCGATTCGGCCAGGTCAAAGTTTTGGTGGTCTTCGCTTTGACACGGGTAACATGTCGCGAACAACTCTTGCAAACAGATGACCTGGGCACCTTCCGCAGCGGCTTTCTCAATCCATTCAATCGATGCTTCGATCGACTTGTCCTTCGACCCCGCATCACGCATTTGAATCAACGACAATTTGACCGAAGAACTCATGGCAAGTCTCTACTTTGTTACAGGAACCGATACCGAGGTTGGCAAGACTTACTGCACCGCGAAAACAGTGGAACGCATGCGAGAATGCGGGCAGCGAGTGGGAGCCTACAAACCGGTGGCCAGCGGTTGCGACGTGCGGGCGGACGGGGAACGGTATAGTGTCGATGCCGAAACACTCTGGCAAGCGGCAGGGAAACCCAAAACTTTAAGCGAGGTTTGCCCGCAACTTTTTTTAGCCCCGTTGTCGCCACCTCGGGCGGCTGCCGAAGAAGGAACCCAGGTCGACTCCAACCGACTGCGGGACGGATTGGCGATTTGGTGCCAAGGTGATTTCGACGTCGTCATGATTGAAGGGGCCGGCGGACTGTTCAGCCCCATCAGCGATGATTGGCTGAACATTGATTTGGCAATCGAAATGGAACGCTGGGCGAAAGAGAACGGGCATTCGTTTCATTTGTTGTTGGTCGCTCCCGATCGGCTTGGCGTGTTGCACCAAGTCATCTCGACCTCGCGGGCGGCTGATTCTGCCGGAATGCCCGTTGGCGGGCTGATTCTGAATCGGTTGGATCGCTCCGCGGGTGCATCCACGCAATCCAACCACGAAGATTTGCTTCGATTATGCGCTGTGCCGCAGGTGGCTTCGGTGGAGCAGCACGGCGGCGATTT
>NZ_JBICHO010000472.1:0-2765 GCF_043100905.1 Rhodopirellula sp. JB055
GAAGACCCACGGAACTTGACCGAATTGCGTCCGATCTTCGTGACGCATCAGTTCCCTGCGACGCTCGGTCCGGGCAACATCCCTGCGGGTGGTTCAGTGCAATTGTTCGCGTTGCAGTTCCGCGTCGCACTGACAGAACGCCTGAGTCTGATCGCTGTGAAAGATGGCTATATCTTGGACAATAGCGAAGGCACCCTGGACACGTTGTTGCTGGATTCTGGATGGGCCGATGTGTCAGCCGGTTTGAAATACAACCTCATTCGTGACACCCAATCAGGCACATTGTTGTCCGGTGGTTTCACCTACGAGATCCCGATGGGCAGCAAGCAATCGTCGCAAGCCGTCGGCGATGGCGAATTCCACTTTTTCGCGACGGGTGGTCAACGTTTGCTGGGTGGCAACGCTCACATCCTCAGTTCGTTTGGATGGCAATTGCCAGTCGATCAATCCGTTCAGAGCACGACTGTGCACTGGAACAATCACTTTGACGTGAAATTGACCGACCGAGTCTACTTGTTCACCGAAAACTCTTGGTGGCACTGGGTGGATGAAGCCGAAACCGGTTTGAATTTGGGTGTCTCAGGCCAAGACCTGATCAACTTGGGTGCAACCGACGTGGAAGGCAACGACTTGGTCACGCACAACGTTGGTATGAAATTCAAACCGAGCGGAAACATCGAAGCGGGTGTTGCTTACGAATTTCCCTTGACCGCGTTCAAAGACGTTTTGGAAGACCGAGTGACCGTGGACATGATTTTCCGCTATTGATCCACATCACCGATCGATCCAATGATCCAACTGGATCGATCGTTACCAAGTTTGTGAAAGCGAAAAGGGCGATGGTGATTGATTCACCATCGCCCTCGGTTGTGGCTGATCATTCCTGCCGACCTGCTCAAGGTTGGACGGTCCAGGATTCCTGATGGCTGAATTGTTCGAGAGTGCCTTGGCCGGACACCCACATCAAAGGGATTTGGAAGTAGGCGGTGCGGTAGTCACCATACAAGTCGGTGTCGAACTCGACTCCGGGATCGACGTGGTAGGTAATGAAATCGCCTGGCGATTGGCCGAAGAATCGCAATTTCGCTGGTGTGCGATCGTGAAGGATCGCGGATGAGGTGTCCAAGGGAATCCAGCCGACGCCTTGTGCGTAAAACTCCGCGATCACGTGGTACTGGTAATACGGTTGGTCGTCGACTGTTTCGCCAGGAGTGGCTGAGATCGCCCAGCGCCCCGATAGGATTCGTGCGGGCACACCTTCACTGCGCATCACGGTGGCGAACAGAGTGGACAACCCGCCACAGTCGGTGGCGTCGGATTGGCACAACAGGGATGCCGTTCTGTCTTCGCTGGGGACGTACGAATACTGGTAAGTGTGTGCCAGTGTTTGGAAGACTCGTTGGGCGAATTTGACTTCACCTTCGGTTTTTCTGCGTCGGAACCGGTTGCGGGATTTCCAGGCTTGGAAGGTTTCGGATTGGTAATCCAATTCCGGTGTCGGCATCAGAAAGTGTTCGCGGTCGGCAACCGAAAGCGGGGCAACATCATCGTTGGGTTTCGTCGCTCTCTTGTCAAAGGTCAGCGAACGGGCGAACAACTGAAGTTCATCGTCGCATCGGAATTTGGCGATGCTGCGTTGGGACTCATCCGAGACCTCGATTCGGCATCGACGAATGGAACGTTGCAAAGCGGATTTGTCTGCAACGATCTCGCTGTCTGGAGTCGTGGTCGACTGAATTCGTTTTTGGCTGGGCAAGTTCGGTGGTTCCGGCATCGCGAAAATCCATGTGTTGGCTTGCAGTGACGGCGTTTCGACCGCGAACTCGATCGTCGCTGTGACTCGTTTGGCGGGCTTTCGCACGATGGAGAATCCTCGGTTGAGCCCACTGGGGATCTTGGGTAATTCCTCGATCACTTTGGACTGAGTCGTGCCCGAAGATTGCTCAGCGGGAAATGAGTCCGCGGGAATGGGCTCGGTGGGGGCCTGGCCGAGCGAGGATGCAGGATTCAGCAAGGATGCTGCGGGAAGCAAAATCAGAACGGCGACGTGCGTCAGGCGGCGCAGAAGCATTGGCGTTGAGACAAACGAGGTCGAGGGCATCGCAGTGCTCGGTTGGGAGGGAGGCAATCGACAGGGTGACCCGTGATCATAACGGGAAGTGAGTTCACGGAAGACGGAAGGGGCAAGAGCGGGTGAGTTTCGTGGTTTCCAAATGGGGGCCCGATGGAGTCCACATACGCGTCACTCTGGAATCTGCTAGATTGTCGCTCGATGAACAATCCAGGCGAACTGCGAAGGGAACTCGAGTGAAATTGCGAATCGGATTGATCGGATTGGGCGATCAATGGCAATCCATGCATCGGCCTGCGCTCAGGATGCTGGGAGATCGATTCGATGTTCGTGCGATCTATTGCAACGTGTCCAAGTTGGCGGAATCGGCGGTCTCGGAGTTCCAAGCGGACCCGGTCGATGGCTATCAAGCCTTGGTGACACGCGATGACATCGATGCGGTTTTGGTGCTAGAAAATTCTTGGCTTCGTTTCCATCCCGCGACTGCGGCGTGTCGTGCGGGAAAAGCCGTGTACTGGGCCAGCGATTTAGATTTCGATCCTGTCCGCGACCGCGATTTCAAGACTTGCGTGCAGGATTCGGGCGTGGCGTTCATGGCGGGATTGCCACGTCGATTTTCGCCGGCGACGCTGCGTTTGAAGGAACTGATCGCGACGAATTTGGGGCCGCCGCGATTGATCTTTTGTCACAAACG
>NZ_JBICHO010000473.1:0-12344 GCF_043100905.1 Rhodopirellula sp. JB055
CAGGAGCAATCCTACCAACACCCCAATGATTGCGATGACGACAAGCAGTTCTACCAACGTAAAACCGTGTCGCCGGGTTGAATTTGTCATACCGATCCCCTGCTTGAATGCGTTCAATGAAAAGCAGTCAGGCAATTGTTGACTGACGAAGAGACGCTTGGACGGATGCGACCGCATCTCTCTGTGCACGTCGATTGAATTGCAAGGCCAGATAACCTTCGGCGAACGCCGATGACTGAAAAGTGTTCTTGAAAGCTATCCGTGTTAGAATCGTTCGACAATGAATTTCCTCGCCCCTCTTATGTCGTTTTGCGACGGCCCGGGGAAGAATGATTGACAGTGAACCTCCCTACGGTGAATCAGCCTCCCTTAAGGTGTTCACGCTTCACCCTGCGTGCTCGAACCGAGCAATCCAGGGTGATGATTGTGTCCTGGGCATCAACACTGGTGGCAAGCCTTTTGATTCTGGATTGTGAACCCTTGTCGGGTCATCCGAGCACGAAGCAGCTCGGTAGGAATGATCAGGCAGAACCTCACGCAAATGACGGCTCTCGGAGAGACGCCGGTGCGTGATCAACCGGTACTGAATCACTGTGGAACGCCAACGACAATCGCGACGGGCATGGTGAACAGATCCACGCGTTCCTGTTTGGTGATCTCGAAACCAGCGGATTCGACCACGGTTTCCAGTGGGATCGGTTGGCAATCGACAATGTGCGGAAAATGTGTGTGCATCCAGATGTAAGTTTTCTCGAGCACGCTTTCGGGGTCTCCATCTGCCACGGTCGCCATGCTGACAACGCCCAAGCGTCCGCCTGGCCGAAGAACACGACGGCATTCGGCGAGAACCGCTGGGATGGTTTCTGACGCAAACAATTCCAAAGTGAAGCTCATCGAGATGGCATCAAATTGGTTGTCTTCCCATGGTAGCGGCGGCACGTCAGAAACGATCAGGCTCACCCGGTCGAGCACGCCGGCTTGCTGAAGTCGTTTGGCCGCGACGTCTTTCATGCCAGACGAGATATCAACGCCTGCAACCTTGCCTTCGGCACCAACCGCTTCTGCAATCGCAAGCAGAGAATGCCCGGTTCCGAACCCGACTTCGAGCACGGATTCGCCGGCCTGCGGGGCCAGCAGTTGCAAGCCTCGTTCGCGTGCGACGTGCTCACCTCCGTCGGCGATCAAATCGTAGGCGTGGCTGATGCGATCGTAAAACTGCTCGGCTGGGTTGCTTGACATATCGTTTTCGAAGTGCTCGTGAGTGTTCTGCAAAACCAAAGTTTAACGTTTCAAACGGGTGGAAATCGAGTTTGGGATTGGAGCGGAACGTTGCCTACCAAGTGAGAACGATTCACTCCGATCGGTTCCCGAAGCTGCCTTTGGCACCATTCCTTTGCCGCGACATTGGATTGACGCCGCGTTGGTGGGCGGCTTCAATTTAAGCAGCGCGGATGGGTGCTGAATGAACTTCGCATAAGCGGTTATGCAAGAGTGTGTTGGAAATCGGATGAGTGCCAATTGAATGACAAACCCGGTTTCCTTCCCCATTGTTCGCTGCGGAGCATTTTTGGGTGGCTTTGCAGGTCAATCCGATTGGCTTCGCAGTTGCTTTGATCGGCTTCGCGGGTCGGGGAATCCGCTCAATTTGGCAGTTGTTTTCTTCGGTGGATTGTCTCTGTTTGCCCCGGCGACTCGATCATGAACCAGCGAGATAGTGAACCGGAGCCGGGTGACGAATTCGCAGTCACAGCCACCGAAGTGGCCGAACTGCGGCGAAGCCAAGAGTTGTTTCAGCTTTTGGTGGAGGTGTCCTCACAAATTGTTTGGATCACCGACCACATGGGTACCGTCATGGAGGACTCTCCCAGTTGGCGTTCTTTCACCGGACAAACGGTTGATCAGTGGATGGGTTTTGGATGGCTCGAAGCATTGCATCCCGACGACCGCGAGCCGACGATCGCGGCTTGGGAAAAGTCCATTCGCGAGAGCATTCCATTCAGCATGGAATATCGACTGCGCCGTCACGACGGAAAATACATCTGGATGCAAGTTCGTGCGGTGCCTCAGCGAAATGCCGATGGCTCGATCGACCGTTGGGTTGGAATGAACTCGGACATCAGCGATCGAAAGCAACATCAAGCGGAGGCGGCCGAACGCGAGGCTCACTTGCGACGGGTCATCAACCATCAACTTGGTTTGGTAGGGGTGATCGACCGCGACGGCACCTTGGTGGAGGTCGATGATCGAAGCTTGGAGATCGCCAAGGTGGCTCGCGAGGACGTGATCGGCAAGCCCTTCGCGGACGCACCATGGTGGACATACGACCCGAAGGTGGCTGACAAGGTGCGAGAGGCGATGCAGCGGGCGTTCGCAGGTGAAATGGTTCGCTTCGACGTGTCGTTGTTTTCCTATGGAGAGGAAGGCGTCCGGATTGATTTCATGATCGCTCCGGTCACGAATGATGCGGGGGAGATCGAGTATTTGATTCCTTCGGGCATCGATATTCGGGACCGGCATCGGGCGGAGGTCGAACGCAAACGTGCCGCTGCACGACTCGACAAGTCAATGGCTTTCGCGGGAATCGCGGCTTGGGGTTGGGATCCCAATGAGCAGCGTTTGATTCTGGACGCACCCCTGAAACGAATGTGGGGATTCGCGGAAGACGAGGAGGTTTCGCTCGCCGATTTCACCAACCGGATTTCTCCGGACCATCGCGAAAGAGTGGTGGCCGCGATCACGGATTCGTTGCAGAATTTTTCCAGCTATCGCGAAGACTACACGATTGATTTGCCATCGGGCAATCAACGCTGGATTCGGGCGATCGGGCAGGCCATCAGCGATGGGAAGGGAGGGATTGGCGATTTCTTTGGCGTCACGATGGATGTCACGACCGATCTGCGACGGCAAGTCAAGGCACGCGTTCGCGCCGAGTTGCTGGAACAACTCAGTGAGCTGACGGATCCCGATGCGATCATGCAACTGGCAACGCGGCGTATCCGCGAGCACTTTTCCGCGTCGCGTTGTTATTTGGCTCGAATTCGATTGGACGCGCAAACGACGGAGGTGTTTTATGAATCGCATGTCGATGATTTGTCTCCGATCGTTGGGACTCACCAGATCGCTGACTTTCTCAGCGAAGGCGAGATGCGAGAAATTGAATCGGGCAGTCCGGTGCGGATCGATGACATCAGCCAATCGGGGCGCAGTGCCGACAAAATCCAGCTATTTGAGACGCTGGGAATTGCGGCGGTCACACAAGGTTCTTTCGAAGCAACCAAGACGTTGCACCGCACGTTATTCGTCACCAAAGATAAACCGTATCAATGGCGCGACGATGAGATCCGGTTCTTAGACGACCTGACCGAGATGGTTTACTTGCGAATCGAGCGGGCTGAGTCACAACTCGAACTCGAGCAAGCGCGAGCGGTTGCTGAAGCGGCGAGCCAATCCAAGAGCGTTTTCGTCGCGAACATGTCGCATGAAATCCGGACACCGATGACGGCGATTTTGGGGTACGCCGATTTGGTTCGGGACATGATCCAAGACCCGCAAGCCATCGAGCATTTAGAAACGATCCGACGCAACGGCGACTACTTGCTGGAGATCATCAACGACATCTTGGATTTGTCGAAGATCGAAGCCGGCAAACTGGAGGTTCACCGCGAACGATTCGAGCCCGCTCGATTGATCGAAGACGTCCGCAGCATCATGGAGGTGCGTGCAAAGGAAGATGGCCTTTCACTGGATGTTCAGTACATCGGGTTGCTGCCGAAAGTAATCGAATCCGATGGCAAACGATTGAAGCAGATCCTGATCAACTTGGTGGGCAATGCGATCATGTTCACTCATACCGGTTGGGTGCATATCCGAGTTCGATTCAACAAGTTGCTGCACATCGACATCGTCGACACCGGCATCGGGATGAGTGACGAACAACAGAAACGTCTTTTCAAACCGTTTTCGCAAGGTGACGCCAGCGTGACGCGGACCTTTGGCGGAACCGGCTTGGGACTGGCGATCAGCAAACGTCTGACCGAGATGCTCGGCGGAACAATCATCACCAGCAGCACGGAAGGCGTGGGCAGCACATTCACCGTGTCGGTCGCGGTCGGCGACTTGACGGATGTCGCGATGGTAGACTACTCGCACACATTCGACGCGAATCAAGATGAAATGTCGTCCAAATCGAATGCGGGGGAGTGCGGCACTGGCGGCAACCGGTTGGCGTGCGTCGAGAAACCGTTACGTTGCCGTGTGCTCGTCGTCGATGACCGCCGTGACATTCGTTTCCTTTGCCGAGCGTTGCTCACCAAAGCGGGCGCGACGGTCGACGAGTGCGAAGACGGACAATTCGCGGTGGATTACATGAAGGACCACTTGGACGATGATATCTGTCCAGACTTGGTCCTTCTGGACATGCAAATGCCCAACCTGGATGGATACGAAACAGCTCGGACGCTTCGCGGGCTTGGCTATTCAGGTTGGATCATTGCGCTCACCGCCGATGCCATGCAAGGTGACATGAACGAATGCCTGGCAGCGGGATGCAACGACTATCTTTCCAAACCGATCGATTCGAAGCGAATGATTGAATTGATCGCCCAATTCACAACGCCAAGATCAGACGAAGGTCGAACACAAAGGCAACAGACGGAATGACGACGCAAAACTCACCTTCGAAACTCAGCACGGGCAGCCAGCCACTGGATGACATCCTGCATGGAGGACTGACCGCTGATCGGCTGTACTTGGTCGAAGGCGTTCCCGGTACCGGCAAGACAACATTGGCCCTGCAATTTCTATAGGAAGGTGCACGCAAGGGTGAAAGCGGGTTGTACGTCACGCTTTCGGAAACCAAAGCTGAACTGGAGGGCGTCGCGGCCTCACATGGTTGGTCACTCGACCACATCGACATCTATGAGTTGGTCGACACCGAGACCGCCGAGGATGCGCGTTTGCAGTACACGATGTTTGAGCCTTCAGAAATCGAACTCAGCACCACCGTCGACGGCGTCTTGGAACGCGTCAAAGAACGACAGCCGAAACGGGTCGTGTTTGACTCGTTGTCTGAGATGCGTTTGTTGTCGCAAGGGTCACTGAGATATCGTCGACAAATCCTGACGCTCAAGCAATTTTTCGTTGGTCGCGGATGCACGGTGCTGTTGCTGGACGACTACTCCGGGAAGGACGACCAGCATCTGCAAAGCATCGCTCATGGAGTCATTCGGCTGGAACATTTGCTTTCCGATTATGGGGGAGAGAGACGCCGTTTGCGGATCTTGAAGCATCGTGGGAACAGCTTCATTGGTGGGGCACATGATTTGCGGATCGTACGTGGTGGACTGAAAGTTTATCCACGTGAATCGTCCGACCCGCCGCGAGAGGTTTCCAAGACGCATTTGATTGACAGTGGCAACAAAGAATTCAATGAACTGCTCGGCGGAGGCCTGAATGCGGGGACCAGTGCTCTGTTGCTGGGGCCAGCAGGAGTCGGGAAATCGTCGATGGCATTGCAGTTCGCGATTGCAGCCGCGGAGCGGAACGAACGAGCCGTGCTGTTTCAATTCGAGGAGAGCATGCAAGCCCTGTTTGCCCGTGCGGAAGGCCTTGGTTTCGATTTGCGAACGCACGTGGACAACGGATTGATCCGAGTCATCCATCTGATTCCAGGTGAAATCACTCCCAGCGAATTCGCGTGCTTGATTCGCGATTCTGTTCAACCGGATGATCAAGGACGCCGGGTTGGAATCGTTTCGATTGACAGCATCAATGGATATTTGAATGCGATGCCTCATGAGAAATTTCTGATCATTCAGATGCACGAAATGCTGCAGTACCTCGGCCGACGCGGCATCCTGACACTGGTGGTTGTCGCGCAGCACGGGATGCTGGGACAGGGCATGGGAACGCCGGTCGACACCAGTTACTTGGCGGATTCGGTGGTGCTGTTTCGCTACTTCGAAGCCGATGGCGAAATCCGACAAGCGATCTCCGTGATCAAAAAACGAACGGGCCGGCATGAACGGACCATTCGCGAATTCAAACTCAGTCACCGTGGGGTCGAAATCGGACCTCCGCTGAAGAAGTTCAGTGGGATCTTGACAGGAGTCCCTGAGTTCAAAGGGGAACAGCAGTCCTTGATCGATCGGGAAGGTCGGTCGAGCTGATGGACTCGCTTCGCAAAGCAGTGCTCGCAGACGAATGGAGCGAAACGGTTTCCGAACAGGATAGCCACAACCAGCGTGTCGTTGCATTTGCACCGACGCCGCAGGATGCTCGACTGTGCGCCAAGATTTTGACCGAGAACAAGATCTCGGTTCATTGCTGCGAAACCATCGAGTCTTTTGCCGATACCATTTTGCAAGGCGCTGGCATCGCCTTGATCGCACAAGAGCATCTGACCGATGCCGCGATCGCCCGACTGAAGGTTGCTCTTGACCAGCAACCGAAGTGGTCGGAGGTACCAATTTTGGTTCTGCTGCAGCCCGGCGACCCAGATTCGAAACTGCTCAAACGGGTTCTCTCGATCGAACACGTCACGTTGATCAACCGCCCACTGCGGATCGCTGTCTTTCTCAACACGGTGCAAGCCAAACTGCGAGATCGGTTGCGGCAATTCGAGGTGCGCGATCTGCTGCTCGAAAAAGATCGCACAGAAACGCAACTCCGCCGCGAAGCACGCCGCTTGGACATGGCCATTCAGGCGGGCGGAATGGCACCATGGGAATGGAGCAAAACGCATGTGTATTGGTCCGGTGCTTTTCGCCGTTTGCATGGATTTGGAAAGGACGTTTCGCCCAGCGAGTCGGCGATGTTCGCTTCCATCGTGGAAGAAGATCGAGAAGAAATTGCCCAGCAGTGGTCCAGCGCGATTGAACAAAACGTTTCTTTCCGCAGCGAGTTTCGGATCAATCACCCCAAGCATGGCAAGCGTTGGTTGGTGGCAGTCGGTGAACCGATCAAGTCCAAGTCGGGCAAGACGCTCCGTTACACCGGTCTGCAATGGGACATCACAGAACGCAAAACAGCGGAAATGGAACTGCGTCAGTCACACGAAACGTTCCGACGATTGATCAACGACAACCCGCAAGGTTTGTACGTCGTTGACGCAGACTTTCGAATGCGCTACGTGAGCGCTGGGGCACGCACTGTCTTCGCAAACGCAGAGCCATTGATCGGCAGACCCTTCGGCGAGGTCATGAGAACCATCTGGCCAAACGAGTTCGCCGAGGAAGCGATTCGTGTGTTTCGACGCACGCTCGAAACCGGCGAGCCTTATGTGGCGCCACCGCTGGTAGAACGGCGAGTTGATACCAATGAGACCGAGGCTTACGATTGGTCGATCGAGCGAATCGTGTTGCCGGACAACCGCCACGGGGTCGTTTGCCACTTCTACAACAACACCCAACGTCAGCAGTCGGTGGACTCACTTCGTGAAAGTGAGCGGTACTTTCGCGAGATCGCCGATGCGTCGCCAGCGATGCTGTGGGTGACCGACAAGAATCATATGTGCACGTTCTTGTCCAAGAACTGGTACAAAACGACGGGTCAGACCCAAACAGAAGGCATGGGCCTTGGCTGGACGAACGCGACTCATCCCGATGACCGTGAACGTGCCGGTCAAGAATTTTTGACCGCAGCGGAGGCCCGGCAACCGGTCTTGTTGGAGTACCGCCTGCGCATGGCGGATGGGAACTACCGCTGGGCCGTCGATGTCGGGCAGCCACGATTCGACTCCGAAGGCGCATTCGCCGGTTACACCGGGTATGTCATTGATGTCGACGATCGCAAAGCGTTTGAGCAGTCGCTCGAACAAGCCAAGGTGACGGCCGAAAACGCGAACCGATCCCGTGGTGAATTTCTAGCCAACATGTCGCATGAGATCCGGACCCCGATGGCAGCGATCCTCGGGCACGCTGACATTTTAAAGGATCATCTGAAGGATCCAGACAACATTCAGGTGGTCGAAACGATCCGCCGCAATGGCAACTTTTTGCTGAACATCATCAATGACATCTTGGATTTGTCCAAGATCGATTCGGGAAAGATGCAGCTCGAGACCGAACGGGTTCGTCCCGACGGACTGCTCGCGGAAGTGCGTTCCTTGATGGACGTGCGAGCGTCAGAAAAGCATTTGCCACTCAAGATCGAGTTCGATGGCCCCATCCCCGACTTGATCGAAACGGACGCCGTCCGGCTTCGCCAAATTCTGTTGAATTTGGTCGGCAACGCGATCAAGTTCACGGACAGCGGGGAGGTCAAAATCCTGGTCAGTTACGAAGGGCCCGAAGGCCGGGACGACGACGACGCCAGCCGGGATTCCACCAAACTAGAACGAGAGGATGCCAACCATTGTCGATTGGTTTTCCAGATCGTTGACACGGGCATTGGGATCAAACCGGAAGATCAAGCGTCGTTGTTTGAACCGTTCGTTCAAGCGGACAGCACGTCGACGCGTTCCTTCGGCGGGACCGGATTGGGACTGGCAATTTGCCGCCGCTTGGCTCATGCCCTCGGCGGAGACGTCTCAGTAGAAAGCACCTATGGACGAGGCAGCACATTCACGCTTGTGATCGAAGCGGTCTCTTCAGGTCGATTGGTGGAACCCAACCTGTTGATCGATGCTTCGGCAGAAAACGTCGAAGAGGATATCCAACTTTCCGCCAACATTCTGGTCGTTGATGACCGTCGCGACATCCGTTATCTCGCTCAGCACTTCATTGAAAAGGCCGGTGGCAATGTCGTCACGGCGACCAACGGAAAGGAAGCCATCGACATCATCTGCGGGGAAGCCGATTCGAATGTCGATCTGATTGTGATGGACATGCAAATGCCGGTCATGGACGGCTACGAAGCCGCCACGGAACTTCGCCGTCGAGGTTGTGAACTGCCGATCGTCGCGTTGACCGCCAATGCAATGAAGAGCGATCGCGATGAGTGCTTGGCTGCCGGCTGCACCGACTACACGACCAAACCACTCGACAGTCAAAAACTGATCGCGATGATCGATCGGCTGCTGAAGTCGTAGCCTCTACCTCCGTGGAAAAGAGTCTGTTTAACCAACCCCAATCCAGCTCAAACGATAACTCTCGCGAAGGGTTGAGCTTTGCTAGCTGACCGAGGAAGAGCATCTTCGACAATACGCCCCGCGTGGTCGACTGAGGCCCTCAGTCGACAAAGAAAAAGCGATGGCCCCCTTCACGGCCGTCCCATTCGGCTTAGAACCAGAGCTTCTGGTTGATCTGCGGGTTGGGCCGACTCAAGGGCCTGAGTCGGCTACATGTCGAGTGGCTTCGAAACCACCGCTCGGCGAATGCGACAAATCAAGCAATTCGAGGAAGATCGGTTTGCTGATTCGGCCCGCTCGCCAATCCAACACATTCCCTTGGGAGTCGTAAACGATGGTGACCGGCGGACCTTGAACGGCGTAAGCCGCCATGACCTCCGTGTTTTCCGGATTGCCCACGTCGATCGCCACGGGGACGAACTCCGCATTGACCAATTCCTTCACCTGCGAATCGGCCCAAACTTGACGCTTCATGACGCGGCAGGGAACACACCAGTTGGCAGTGAAAGAGAGAAGCATCGGTTTGTCAGCCTTGGCTGCTTGCTGCTTCGCCGAGGCGTAGTCTTTCACCCACGCAATCTCGTTCGCGGGAACGTAGAAACAATGCCAGGCATAGCCCAGCGACACCACAAGAAACGTCAGCCAGAAGCAACGCCAAAAATGAAACAGGGGCTTTGGCTGCGGGCTTGGATCCATCGATTCAACGGGCGGAAGTTCAGATTCGGTGTCGTTCATGATTGCTCTCGATTGACGGTCGGGTAAGTCCTCAACCAGACACCCGCTATTTCGCCACGCTGCCCGACACCGATTTTCAGAAAATTTCATTCACTTCCCGCTGACACAAATCACGCCCGCAGCCAAAACCCAGGGCGTTGCCCTGGGCTGGCGTAGGGCTGCACCGTTGGGGCGAAGTCGAGGGACAAAACCTCCGCGTCTTGAAACGCTGTCTAGACCAAACATTTCGCAGTCCAGGCTAACGCCCAAAAGGCGCAGATGGTGATGCCCGATCATTCCTGCCGACCTGCTTGAACAGTCAACGCGGTCGCTGCCGACGAGAAGAGGCCCTCGAAAGAGCTGTCTTGTCAGACCGATTCGACTGATCTGTCCACCTGGAAGTTGGGCAAACCAACTGGACGAACCATTCGTCAAACTCTTCCGGATTAGGAACCATTCGGAGACAACTTCGGGATTCAAAAGGTAGCGGAAGGGCGCGAACGCTCCGGTGACACAACGGGGGACTCGCGCCGCTCCGCTCCAACCGAACTTGATACCGAACGGTTCTTCACGGCACCGCGATTGCAGACGGAAACCCACGGCTGATTCTTCACGCCCCTCCGTCAAAGCGTTTTGTATCTCCCGACTTGCCTTCGACCGGGGTGTGCTCGGCCGCTTTGGATCCATGTTGGCTGTGGAGCATCTTCCGTCGACATTCTGGACATAGCGAGTCCAAATCACTCGGCCAGCTTCCTACGGATTCAATGCGATGCGTTGGCTCCAGGAAATGAAAGAGACGACGACACTGCTGGCAATTGTTGAACGGCATGCTTCCATTGTAGCGGACCGCTCACTACTTCAACCGGATCAGGACTTCGTTGCGACGCAGGGGAGCGGGAGTGAAGGGTGGGTCGTAAGATGCCGCTTCGACTCCGCTGGCTTTGCTCGACTCGGTGTCTTCGCTGACTGCGGCGGTCAGGCCTTTGGATTCCATCCAGGCTCGCAATTTGGCTTCGGATTCCTTGGCGAGTTTTTTGTCCAACTTGCCTGGGAACCTGATCACGGCGAAGCGTCCGCCCGCGCGTTTGCGGACATCGACGTCGGGGCCGGTCGGCGAGGGAACGCCTTCCACCGCGACTTCCTTGGGCATCACAAATCCCATCTGGACTTCCGAGTCGGCCTGGTCGTTTTCCATGAAGACAGGAGTCGTCATGGAAATCTTTTGTTCAGCTTCGTTGGCTCCTGAAATGTAGCGAAACAGCTTCATGAAGCTGCCGTCCCGGCCCTGAGCATCGATTTTGGTCTTTGTGGCGACCAGCATCAGGTCAGGATACTCGCGAATTTCGAACTCGCCGTCGGACTCGATGACTTTGTATTCCGCCGATTCGTAACCCGCACGCGTGGTTCGGCTCAGCAGGAACACTCCGCCGGTGACCAGAGCGGCGATGGTTGCGACAGTCATGATTCTTCGACGGGACATCGGATTGCCTTTGCGCTTCGCTGGTTGATGACGACAGATCGAACAACGAATCGTCGACCGGTGAACCATAGATGGCTGGCTAGTGGTCTGTCAGGACTTGTTTTTAGCTTTGACAGACCACTCGTTCGATCGAAGCAAAATCGTCCCACACAAGAGCCTACCGCTGAACGTTTTTCGCGATGCCGCGAAGCATGACGGGGAAGACAAGGCCGTGCAGAGGCAACACCGCGTACCAATATGCCAAGCCCAGCAGACCCTTGGGGCGGAATCTGGCTGTCATGACGACTTGGGTTGTATCGACGGAGCACGGTTTCAATTGGAAGTCGAGTTCCGCTTCGCCGGGCAGCTTCATCTCGGCTCGCAAGGTCAGGCGTTCGTTGGGAACCAGTTTGGTGACTCGCCAAAAATCGACCGCTTCGCCATAGTGCAAATCACGCGGATGCCGACGGCCGCGTCGTAGACCGGGACCGCCGATCGCTTGGTCCATCCAACCGCGAACTCGCCAGAGGAACCCGGCACCCCAGTATCCGTTGGCTCCGCCGATCGATCGGATCTCAGCGAAGGTTTGCTCGACCGATCCTTGGACCGTGATCTCGCGGCGGTCGGTCAACGTCGTTCCGCCGGACCAGTCTGGGTCGCCTGGAATTTTGCCCGCCGTTGACCAACGTGTTTCGATATCGCCTTGTTGTGTTTTGCCCAAAGCTGCTTCGATTGCGGCTTCGATGCCCAAGCATTCACCAGGCATCAATCGCACAGCGTCGTCGTTCCGGCAAACGGTGCGGTTCTTCAATCCTTCTGAGAGCGGTCGGGCAATGCTGCTGCTGACCGGCGTGACCAACCCGATCCACAGACTACTGAGGTAAGGAGTCAAAACGGGGACGGGCAAAATGATTCGGCGACGGAGTTTCAGTTTTTCTGCCATCACCTGCATCACATTGCGATACGACATGACGGCCGGGCCGCCGATGTCCAAGGTCTGGCCGGCCGTTTCTTCTACATTCACACAATCGACGAGGTAGCGCAGAACATCTCGAATCGCGACGGGCTGGGTTTCTGTTTTGACCCATTTCGGTGTCACCATGA
>NZ_JBICHO010000474.1:0-9914 GCF_043100905.1 Rhodopirellula sp. JB055
CAGTCTCGCCGTCGGTTGGACACTGCTTCTACTCACCATGTTGGGACGCCAATGGGCTTGGATTTTCGGGCTGATTCCGGTTGTTATCGGGCAGCCCTTGATGGTCCTGATGATCGTGGACATGGAAAGCGGAAACGCCGACGAACAAGCGATGATCGTCAGCGGCACCTTCATCGGTTTCTACCTGTTCGCGATGCTGTACGTGTTGCTGATGAGATCAAGCGGACACAAGTGGTTTCGTTCAACTTGAAACCAACAGCAGCCCATCGACCGGGACGCAAACCGGAATTCATTCGGCGACGGGGCGACCCACTGTCGTCGCTCCGTGACTTGAGGACTTGTGTGTTGTTGGTGTGTGGCCTTGGGTTGAGAACCCAAGGCTTTCGGCTGCCGTCGCTCCGCGACTGGTTGTGGGTGTATCGGTGTCTTAACAACCGCGGAGCGGTGACAGTTGACAGCCTCGGGTTTTCAACCCGAGGTCTTGGGGGTCACGATGACGCTCGGCAAGCCGCGGAGCGGCGACAGGTGGCGGTGGAGGCGATGACGGGGGCTCGCACCAAAGGAGCATGGTGCTGGCGGTCTTCGCCCTGGATGGGGCCGGCGTCGGGTATGCAGCGCGAGCCTCGCTGACCGGTTTGTCGATCTTGCTGTCGGTTGGCCACTCTTGGCCGACGTCCGTCACTCTGAGGGGCAAGAGTGCCCATCCAACATTCGCTAGAACGCCGTGGACGACTCAATCGACGAGACCGATATGGAAACGAACGCCCTTCGTCGTCTCACTCTGCCGCCTGCAATTGGCTGCGTTTCAAGGTCATCTCGTAGACCTTTTGGTCTTCCATTGTGATGCACTCGAACGTCATCTCTGGATCGGCCTTTTCCAAATCGAATCGCAAGATCCCAAAGAAGTTGCCTTCGTTGTAAGAGAAAACGGCCTGTTCTTTGGTGGGATGCGTGTGATCGTTGGTCATCTTCGATGTTTCGAACTCGAACAAGTCGTAGCCGTTGGGACGCTCGATCTTGTACACGTCGGTGCGATGTCGATCAGCCGACAGCAGAATCACGCCGCCGATTTTCTCTTGGTCGATGAAGTCAAAGATTTCGTTGCGTTCTTCCTTCACGCCCCACCACGAATCTCTCCCGCCTTTGTCAGCGTGCTCCGTCCACAGCGTCCCTGAGGCCAGAACTTTGAACGTGGCATCCGATGCTTTCAGCTTGGCCAGCAACCATTCTTTTTGTTCCGGCCCCAGCATCGTCCCATCTTCAAATGATCGATAGTAGCGATTGTCGAGCATGAAGAAGTCGACATCGCCGATCGAGAAATCAAACCAACAACCGGGAAGCTCATCGCCGCCCCCATACGCTGGGTTGTTCCAGTTTTCGCGAAAGACCTTCCACGATTCGAACTTCCAAGTGGGCTTGAAGCGACCAGGACCACCGGATGAATCATCCACACCGAGATCGTGATCGTCGTAGACCGCGTACACCGATGTCGACGCGGTCAGTCGCCGAAACTCGGGTCGTAATTGCCGACGGTAGTAGTGAACTCGTTGTTTCGTTCGTGACTTGGGTTGATCGATGTAAACGTTATCGCCGAGCAACAGAATCGCTTCCGGTGAACGCCCTGCGATGACGTCCCAGATCTTTTCCTTCGGTGGGTTGTAGCGGGCACCACCGCCAAAGGCGACGCTGAACGTCGCTTTCTCATCTTTGGACGGGTAAGTCTGGAACGTAGGTTTCTGATCGCGGAAAACGCTTTGCCCATCGACCAAGACGTCGTAGGTGTAGTCCGTGGCGGACTGCAAACCTTCCAGATCCAACAATGCGGTGAAGTCCATCTCCGGCGATGTTGTGACGACCTTGCTTGCTTTGCCGTTCATCACAACTTGCACGCTGGCGGCTTCTGTCGTTCGGACCCAAATGCGAGCGCTGTGATCGGTGACGCAACCAAGCATCGGCCCGCCCAATAGCTTCAGGTCGAATTTTTGAATCAGTTTCCGGAATTCCGGAGAGTTCACCACGCGGTTCAAGCTCTCATCGTTCTCCTTCAGCCCATACATGGACTCGAGAAAGAAGTGGTCCATGTCGCCCACGACCGGAGTTTCTCGCGGCGTCGGGATGGGTGGTTTGGCGTGTGTGACAACAGCAATAGGAAGGATCGCAAACAAGATCCCGGACAGCATTCTCTTCATGGCGGCATTAGCGGTGGAGGTTCAGGGAGGCCCGTGTCAGAACGGGCTGACCATCTTATCACAGCCTGATGCGCGAGAATGCCAGCGGCCGAAACAAGCGGCTCTGGCATCGTCATTGTAGAACAGTTGTCCCTAACTGTTCGGTCTCGCAAGGTACCGACCCATGGTCTGTTTCGAACTGTTTGAGTTTGGATTCGGTGGAGGCGGGCGGTGAAACGTTAGGTTTCGCACACGGAACAAAAGTCGGCAGGAATGATCAAGCACAATCATGTGAACCGCTTGGCGTCGGCCACGGTTCCCGCACTCAACTGGGGCCAACGCTTTGGCTTTGCCGCGTTCACGGCATGCAAGCATCCAACGTCATCAGAACAAACCCGGTGCCGTAAGGTTGATGGTAATCGTACAGCGGGTAGTCCCACCATGAACCGTCCGTCTCTTGGCGGTCGAGCATCAGTTTGGCCAACATCGATTGGTACGGCCCACGCTCGTCCTCCGGCAACAAGTCCATGCTGACCGATGCGTAGTAGTGACCAAAGTAGTAGAAGTAGCCTGCCACCTGCATCCAGGCTTCGTGCGGAACCGGTCGTTTGCGTCCGATATCGAGCCAGCCATTTCTCAGATAGAGCCGACACAGCCAAACCTTCACGACGTCGTCGGTGATTTTGGAATCGCCCCAGACTCGCATCGCCGCATTGCAACACTGGGACCGACCGAGACTCCCGCCGGGGCGATTGATTTCTCGCATCGGCTGGTACTTCAGGTCTTCGCTGTACAGGTAGCTGAAGTCAGGTTTTTGCTGTCGTCCCAAAGCCGCCACCGCCCGATCCACCATTCGCTTTGGCGGAGTGACACCAAGCGAGTCGGCTTCCTTGAGAGCGACCAACACGGCGCCGTTGACAAAGCTGGTCGACGAGGACGTTGGTTGGTCGGCTTGGTAGCGAAAATCGTAATAGCCCCAGCCGCCGTCGACCGATTCGTAACGCTGCAGCATTTCGAATTGGTCCTGGATCAGGCTGACGATGCGGGCCTGATGATCCGCGTCGTCCTGGTGCCATTCATGCAACCGCACGAGGGCTTGGATCGAGTAACCATGCCCCCAAACGTTGTACATGGCAGTGCCGTCCGCACGTCGCAATTTCGGCAATTCGCGGAACAACCATGTTTCCGCTCGTGCGACCGAATCGCGAACTTGTGAACGCAAGTCTTGCTCCGGAGAATCTTCTGGAAGTTCATCCAGTGTCTCGATCAATCCGGCGATCCCGAGCGAGGTCGTCGCGGCACGGAACGCGTGGTGAGCCCCAGGGACAGGGGCGTAGATGTTCAACGACTTGGTTCGCGTGGGCGATCCCCAAGATCCGTTTGGGTTCTGGTCGTTGAGCATGAACTCGACCCCACGCACGATTGCCGCGCGAATTTCTGTTTCGGTGGGGGCGTCGATTTCTGGCGGCACCGGAGTCCGCGACAAATCAAAAGATTCCAACGCGGCCACGTCTTCTGCTGGCAAGGTCCCACCGGTTGTCAGCAGACAAAACGCACTCAGCACCAACGCGAGGCGAAGCGACAAGCGTCGAGCAGACAGGGCGATGGTGGTCGTTACAACCGAGCGTTCCGTTGACTGGATATTCATAGCGATTTCCCGAGGGTGACCAAGCTCATTTGGACGTTTCAACGGACGCCGTCATGGTTGGCATCACCGTCTCTGGCAATTGGCCAACGACTTTCACGGTCGCATCGAACTTCGTTCCCATGAAAGGCACCGAGGCAACCGAATCGATGGTGCCTTTGATTTCTGTTTTTGGGTCAATTGTCGGTTTGATAATGCAAGGGACACCGACTTTGACACCGGCCAAGTCAGCTTCGCTGAGCGTCAAACGGACTCGCATCTTTCTGGGGTGAACGATCGTGGCAATGACCTGATCAGTGGAGACCTTTGCTCCCGCTTGGATCGGACTGGGCTTGGCATTCAATGCACCACGAGTCAGTTTGCCATAGAGCAGGACGCCGTCGCCGGGAGCTTTGATGACGATCGACTTCCGTTGTTGGCGGAGTGCCTCGTAGTCAGTCTCTTTCTTGGCCAAGTCATCCGCGGCTTTGCGGCGTTCCAAGTCGCGTTTCTTTTGGGCGCTCTCGAGATTGCGAATTGATTTTTCGTAAGCCATCTGGGCTCGTTCCCAAGTGGCCTCGGCTTGGGCATCTTCCGATGGAATGGATTGGCTGATGATTCGCTTGGAACGAATCTCGGTGCTTTCCAATCGGAATTGAGCGGATTCGACGGCCCGTTTGGCTCGCTTGAGTACGATCTCTTCAGACTCTTCCGTCAAGTCATCCGCATCGTACATTTGTTGCAGTTGCTTCAGTTCTTCCTGGGCGTTTTCCAGTGATGCCTTAGACATCTCGATGTCAAATTGAGCGCTTTTGATTTTGCGATCGCGGTCGACTTGAACGTAGTTGTCGTAAGCCTGCTTCGCAGATTGGCGTCGTCGCTCTGCATCCTGGCGGTCGAGTTCTTGTGTGGCAGCGAATTGTTTGTCCGCGAATTCTTCGTCGGCGGCTGCAATTCTCGCCAGACGAATGGCATGCTCTGCGGACTTGAGCTTCTTGTCGATCGATTCGGTGTCGAACCAAATGACCGCTTGTCCTTTTTTGACTTCTGTTCCGTGCGGCAAGATCTTCTTGATCTCGAGTTCGCCGAACTGATCCAGCCCGTGGCTGAGTTCCCAACTTCGAACCGCTTCGAATGTTCCTTGGACCCGGACGGTTTTCGCCGCCTGTTCTTTGCCGTCGTCTTTGGCAGAGTCCTTGGTGGGGGCGTCTTGGGCGAGAATCGAGCCGGATGCAAAGCTCACGCAGAGCGTGGCGATGGCGACTCGGGTCATCAGATCAAACAAACACTTCATGGTGCCAGTCTCTCAAGGCGTTTGGGGCGACATTCATACGGGAGCAGCGTCTGGTTGGCGGCGAGGGGCACTCAGGGGAGACACCCGGCCGAATCCGCGGCATGGCGATCCAGGGTATTTCCAGCCACCGTCAAATCAATCGACAGAAATCCGAGGAGCCCAATCAGTGCCCCAGGAGCAATCCAGTGTCGTCCATCAGTGCGTTACGGTCTTCGACAAGGGGCCGGCCCCCTCTCTCGATTCCGTGTCATCCGGTCCGCAAACGCGAGGAGGCATGCACGCGTGGGCCCAAATGCCAAGCAAGGTCCACACCACCGCCATCGGAGTGAAAGTCCAATAGAAAGTGGCCACGCCTTGTTGCCCCGCTGCGTTTTCAGGCATGAAGATTTCCGCGACTGCAATCGAGGCAGCACAACTCAAACCGACCGCCACACAAACACCTAGGAATGCGATGCACTGCATCCGTGTCTTGAAAGGATTTGGCATGTGGAATCCCCATTCAGTTTGGACGTTGGAAATGAAATCCGAATGCCGTCGATGGCGTTCAGGTTCTGTCGTTGCAACCGCCGCAAGGGAGACCGCACTGTCGATTGTACTGTTTCCAGCACACCTTTCACCGTTCTTCGATCTCTGCCAAATCCTGATCTGGCAAATCTTGCGACAATTCCAACCAGTCATCATGTCTCCGCAAGCATTCGATCACGGCAGGATGTGGCGTCTGCCAAATCTTATCCAGGTCCCGTTCTCCTGCCATGTCGGTTGCAAACGCCAACTGTTCGCGAGGAGGAATGAATTGAGCGTCCACACCTGGTTTGTTTCCACGAGGTTTGTTTCCACGAGCGTCGATCCGATACCAACCATGGTCGGGCAAATGGACCGCGTTGAGCCCGTGCAAACAAAACGGAGCTCCGTCGCCGTCGATGGAGAGACGTTGATAACAAAGCCCCGCGGGAATCTGATTGGCACGTAACAACGCACAAAGCAGATGGCTCTTGGCGTAGCAGTATCCGATCCCATGCCGCAGCACATCCGACGCTCGGCACGTCACCGGGTTCCGCTGTTCATCTCCAGTGTGCTGGATCGAGTCACGCACAAACTCAAAACAGTTTTTCGCGGTCTCTTCGATCGACGCACCCGCCAACTTTTGGGCGAGTACGATGATGTCCGGATGGTCAATATCAATCTCCTCGCAATGCCCCAGGTAGTCGTCAGGATTAGGAGATGAACTCATGTCGGTTTCGTTGGACAGTCGTGTAATGTAAGAGCGTGCGAAGGCATGATTGGAAAACAAGTGGCATAGGCTTCCAGCCTGTGATTTCGCAGAACACAAGCTGGAAGCCTTTTTGTACCCCACATCTTTTGGGAACCGCTTGCGTTAGGAATACAGGCGTTTTGAAGCCAAACATTCCTTTCGCAAACAACATTAGTGTTCGATCAGCGGAGATTAGTGTTCCCTTGGTCGCTCTGGCGGAACACTAATCCACTCTGATCGGACACTAATCTTTGGTGTTTCGAGATGTGGGGTATAAAAAGGCTGGAAGCCTATGCCACACTTTCTGTGCGAACAACGCCCATTGGTAGACGGACAAGTCTATCCACCGGCAGGTTCATTCAGTTCAAGTGCCGCCCGCAAGAACGCCTTGAAATTGAGCAGGTCACCTGGTGGACTGCGCGAGAACCGTACTCGGCAATCGCAATGTCCTTGCGGGCTTGATAGAGAGCATGTTCCAACGCAGCAATCCGTCGCTGATGCCGGAACTGAGTGCCAACGAGCGCGAACCCCAAGGCGACGACGAGCACCGTGGTCAAAATTTGCGTCAATGTGAAACGCATGAGGCACCTGTTCTGCTCGAGTGCGGTCAACTGGAGATGCCTTTCTTAACCAGCAATTGTCGGCTCGCGAAATGGTAGCCCCACCAAGTAGCGGACAGTACAAGCAGCATGGTTCCAATCCAACTGGCTGCCCATGCTCGGAAAACATGATGGGCCAGCGGTTCGGTGGCCTGCTGCCAGAGTTGCATTTGTCCAAATGCGAAGACGGCGACTCCAAGAGCAGCCACCACGGCTCCCAAACGAAGTGGATTGATCCAGCTCGATCGCGAATGGTCGACATCCGTCTCCGTTATCTCGATTGTTTTCACCGGATGCTTGGAACGTGTCCCCAGTTGGAAACACAAAAAGAATGCGATGGTGAAGATCAACGTGGACGCAAGGTCCGCGGGCGATAGCAAGGTCGCACCGCAGGAACAGGCAAAGGCAATCGCCGCCGTTTGCAGATGCTTGCTCTGACGCCACCGCAAAAGCAGTGAAAGAAGCCCGAGAACGAGGGGGACGATGAGCTCAGGGATACCGACACAAGGATGCATGGCTGAATTCTCCAACAAACAAATGGACTGGAAAGTTCGCCGAATGCACTCCGTCGACCATGGGGCACGAAAGGGAAGCGATCAAATGATCTTATTGCCGCGACTGGGGCGAGTCAAATTGCCCGTCGTCAATCCATTGGTGTTCGATCACATACTGAACAGACCCAAAAGAACGACCATGGTGATGGCCTCGCGATAGGCGATCAGACGCAGGGTAAACAAATCCGCCACCAATCGATTCCAGGCTTCGCGAATGAACCATGCGGAAATGAACATCATGATCAGGTAGCGAACCAAATCGATCAACGATGTGAGCACCAAGCCTTCGATGGGAACGTTCTGGGCTTTGTCCGAAAAAACGAACGTGAAGAACCCGGTCCCCGCCGAGTATAAAATCAGCAGAACATTGAACCAGAGAGTGATGATGGAGCGTGGAGCTTTCATAATTGGATCCGATGCTGGGCTCAGGGGATTTCCAGTGTTCGATCAATGGAACTCAGGTGTACTCGCTCGGTCCCAGCATGACCGTCTCTGAAACACCGCTTTCGGTTTCAAATTGGACGTAGCCATCGGACTCAACCAGCGAGCGTTCTTCGTCGGTCAACTCCTCTTCAAACTGTCGTTGAATCAATTCGGTGTCGATGTATTTGATTGCCAACTTCGCAGAAACCGTGCTGACCACGATCACCACGGAAAGGATTCGCATCCCGGGATATGGCAAGAAGAACACTCGCGGACCAATCATTCCCGACACGATTTCGTAGCCTCGCAAGGCAACTCGATAGCGTTCCAAGTTTTCGGTGGAGGTTTCTTCAACGGCTTCTTCGACTCCCGATGCCGCACTCTCCACCGACGCCACAATGGGCTCTGTCACCTTGCCCGAATCACATCCCGTGACTGATGCGGCGGCCGCGAACGCTGAGAACGAAAGAAAATGTCTTCTTTGCATGGAAACGCTCGAAGTGAGAGAACGGACAATCTTATCGGCCGAGGGTCATTGAATGATCCTCGCCTACATCGAAGGCCGGTTCAATCGCCAATCGGGGCGCTGATTGTCTCCGAACTCATTGGGGATCCGGCAGTGGGCGACTCATCCGGAAAATGCAGCAGGCCGATCAAGCCGATCCCCAGCAAGACGATGCTCATCAGCACCGCGTTGGCGGCCCACTCTCGGGCATGAATCTGGATCGAAAATGGCCCGAACTGCACCGTATGTGATGTCGAAACCGACGTCACGACGGAAACGGTGATCTGTTGCGACCTTGTTCCGTCCCCGTTGTCGACGACCGGTCCTTCATAGGTGGTCTTGGGGGTGAGATCGACCTGAGCCACCGCACGTGATTGCTGCCGAGCGTCCCACGCCAATCCCGCGAGGGGAATGGCGAACAACAAGAACAGCAACCAGACCGATACCAAAGGAAGGTTTGTCATGAAATGAATCGCTGCAAACAGCCAGCATCGCACTGGCGAGGCCAGTGCAACACGATCCGCTTTTAAAGGCCTTCTCTATTCTTCGACCGCTTCGAAGATCGCGATTTGACCATCGTTGAGTTTGCCCTTCGAATTTTCGCCACCGTTTCGCCAGGACAAGACGATGCCGAACAGTTTGCCGTTGATTTCAACGGGGCAGAAACCATGCATGTGCTGCATCAAGTTCAACGTGTCATAAGTCGCGGGCACCAAGGCTCCGGCGGGCTTGCCGTTTTCCAACACCAACACGGGCGCGGATCCTTTGGTCTTGGGCAACGGGTTCAACAGCGGCAGAAACATGTTGTCGCCCAGATTGAAGAGGTTGCAAGGATTGGAACCCTTGGGCAGTTGAATGAAGTATTCCTTGTCTGCACCCGGCGTGCGGAGTTGTGCTCCGTTGGGTGTGAACGAAAAAATGCGACCGTGTGAACGCGACGCAATTTCAACGATCTCTTTGCCGCCTTCCGTTGCAACCTGAACGCCGTGCCCCGTGTTGAGCATGCCACCATTGCCTTCTCGGCCGCCCCATGCCGGGCCGCCCCATTGCCATTGACCGTCAACCAATTCGGCTGACAACGCAAAGTCCCCGGGTGCGTATCCGATGACGACGACCAAGCGTTGTGCCTCGGGCAGGTAGACCACATCACAGGGAGTGAATCGTCCACCCGCCTTGAAGTATTCGTTGACGGTTGGGTTGTCGAATTCATCTCCCTTGGGCTGAGCCAGAGTCGCGAGAACTTTGCCGCGTTTTGCCACAAACACTTGCTGGGTGTTAGTCGACGCAAATGCCCAGTGTGATTCGCCATCGATTACGAAACAGTCTGTTCCATGCGCGTTCATTCCGCCGGAAAAGACAGCGTCTTGGTCGTCGACCAACGTCCACGCTTTTAACTCAGGATCGAGTGTCACCAACCCGTGCTTGGCAACCACGGTCACGATCTCGCCGGTCAGCAAATCCCGGTCGGCGTTGTTGTGCAGTCCGCCTTTTGCGG
>NZ_JBICHO010000475.1:0-3281 GCF_043100905.1 Rhodopirellula sp. JB055
GATCGCCACGTTTGTGTTGCAGTGGGCAGCGGGCTGGGGATTGTGGCGAATCGCGGTGGTTGTTGTCGCTCTCGCGGTCATTCGTTTCTTCTTCAGCAGCATGCGGAATATGGTCTCCATGGTTCGTGGAAGTGGTGCTTGGATGGGGATTCCCGGTGGACGACGCATTGGGTTAGCGGGCTGTGCTTGTTTGGCTGCGATTCTGATCGCGGTGGTTCCGATTCCACGGTACCGTCATGTCACTGGCGTCATTCGCGTTCGCGATGCGGCGCTCGTTTATTTGCCGCGTGATGGAGTCATGCAAAGCGTCGACGTCCGAGTGGGCGACCGCGTGACGGCGGGGCAAACGTTGGCCGAGGTCGCTGATCCCGCGTTGCAATTGAAGCTCGAAGAAAACCGAGGCCGACAATCGGTCGTTCGAGAAAGAGTGCATGCGACACGTTTGGCATCCCTGAGAACAGGGACGTCGGCGAGGGATTGGCGAGCGTTGGAAGCGGCGTCGGAGTCACTGGCGTCGAGTCAATCTCATTTGCAAAACCGAATCGAGTCTCTGCGTTTGGTCAGTCCACAGTCGGGGGTGGTTTTGCCTTCGTCGGCATCCGTGGCGACTCCCGAAAAAATTCACGATTGGCGGATGGAGGATCCGTTCACGCTGAGACCGACTGTCGGCCAAACGACCGAAGATCGTGTGGCTTGGTGCCGAGTTGCCTCCGACACGCGATTGGAAGTCGTCTTGAATCTCAATGCTTCCGACCGAGACCGAATTGCTGAGGGCGTGCCTGTGAAAGTGACGCTGCCATCGATGCCAGGACAAAAGGTCGTGACGAAGGTGCGTGGTGAGTCACCCATGGAGCAGGTCGACGAAGAAAAACGGGCGGCGGAGGTGGAGGAAGAACTGGCCTATGAAGCCGTTTGTGATTTCCCGGTGGAGGATCTGGCCCGAGATATTCCTCTTTTCGCGGAGCAAACCGCCACCACTGATCGGGAACTCGACGTGTTGCTACGCTGGGACGGAGCCAGTTGCCAAGCGGTGCTTCGGTTGCCGCCGCAGTCGTTGTGGAAAGATGCCAAGCATTCCATCGAACGGCTGCTGGGCATCTGAGCCTTCTGTCGTCCCGATTCCTTTGCTTTCGCCAACGTGTCTGATTCTCGCCAATCCTCTTCGGAGACAGGACCTTCGTGGCCGTCAACAGACGAGCGGATATCGCTTCCGATGTCGGACGGCGTTCACCCTTGTTTTTGGCCTGTCGAAGAATTGGAAAAACGTTGCCAATTGCGGACCCAATCTCGCAGCGGGCCGGGCGGGCAACATCGCAACCGAACCGCCTCGGGAGCTTTCCTGACGTTTGAGACCGGCGTCCCCGAAGTCGGCGCGATCACGGCGGAGGCGACCGAGCAGCGGCAACAGGCTCGCAATCGATCCACGGCGCTCACTCGAATGCGGTTTCTGCTGGCAGTCACGCTGCGATCGCGTTCGCCTTTGGAACCTGGTAGCGATTCGAACGGCGATGACTTCTCCCAAGTGGAACTGGATTTGCGAGCACGCTACCGCGGTTCCCCCATGAAGTTAAACGACGAGAATGTCGCCAAACCGGCCGTGTTGACTATGGTGCTAAACGATTTGTGGACCGCGGGCGGCCAACCCAGTCTGATCGCAACCCCTTGGAAGACATCGACCAGCAAACTGGTGAACTTCGTTCGGTCACATCCCCCGGCGTTTCGTCTGGTCAATCAAATCAGGCAGCACCACTCACGACCACCCTTGCGGTGAAACAACATGATCCCCATTCGCGATGACATTCCCAGTCGCACGACACCGGTCGTCAACTACTTGGTGATCGGGTTGTGCGCCCTTGCGTTCTTGGCTCAGCAAGCTTCTTCAGACCAGAGCCAAGGGATCGTCAGCGGATTCGCGATGGTTCCGTTGCGATTGACCGATCCGGATGCCACTCCAGTCATGCAGCAACGCGTCGCCGTTCAGACGCCACGCGGCGTGGAGGTGGTCGATGTCCGTCAAGAGATCGGTCCGCCCGCCGTGCCAGCTTGGGCGACATTGATCACTTGCATGTTTTTGCATGGTGGTTGGATGCATTTTCTGGGCAACATGTGGTTCTTGTATATCTTCGGCGACAACGTCGAGGACCGGTTGGGACACTTGGGGTATGCGCTGCTCTACCTCGGCACTGGTGTTCTGGCTGGGCTGGCGCATTTGCTCAGTGACCCGAGCAGTCCCGTGCCCACGCTGGGTGCCAGTGGAGCGATTGCGGGTGTGATGGGAGCGTATGCGTTTTTGTATCCGCATGCTCGAGTGTTGGCCGTTCTCCCATTGATGTTCGTGTTCCCGACCTTTGTCTTACCGGGACCTGTGTTCCTGGGAATCTGGTTCGTGATCCAACTCGTCAACAGTCTGGGATCACTCGCTGGTGGTGAAGCGGGAGGAGTCGCTTGGTGGGCACATGCGGGAGGGTTCATCGCTGGCGCGGTGGCTGCGCTGCTGATTGGCCGATCGCCTTTGGGGCACCATCCGGTGAGTGAACGCCGGTTCTGATTCCGTTTTTGCGGAAGAGCAGCGAGTCCTGTCAGCCTCGAATTTGAAACCGAGGTCGGGCGTGACTTCTTCGTTGGCCGTCTCCACAGCAACGTGTTGTCGCGAGTATCATGCGACGGCTATGACCGAAACGACCCCATCCACCACAACCGACGATTGCGTTTCCAACCGAAAGCCTGCTGCCTGGCCAATGGAGGTGTGCCTGCGGGTGGTGGTTGTGCTGCAGTGCTTTGGGCGGGGGGGACGCTATCTGTTTTCATCTTTTGAAATGGAAAGCGATGTCTACGGCTGGCTGTACTTTGATTGCCATTGGTCTGAATCGCTGGCTCAGTCGATCGACAATGCGGGGGCGTTGTTAACGTTGGTCGCGGGTGCGGTTTTGTCTGTGACCGGATGGCTGATGTGGAAGATGCCGAATGAGTCACCCGGGTTCAGCGTTGTCAAAAGGCTGGATCAGTCCGCCGCTGGATGGAGCGGACTTTGGATGCTGTTGATTGCTGCAGCGCATATGATGCGAGCCGCGGTCTTCGCTGAGTTGGCGCTTCCGGAACAGGCCGTTCGCTTTGTCGCTCCGCTGGCGTTGGCGGTCTGCAGTGGAATCGGTGCTGCATCTTGTTCGTCCTCGATCCGAGCTCGATTCGCGGTGATGATGTTGGTTCTTGCAGCCTCGTCCACCTTTGCGGCGCACGGTTACAAGGCGTACGCATGTTACGCTCCGTTCATCGATCTGATC
>NZ_JBICHO010000476.1:0-5690 GCF_043100905.1 Rhodopirellula sp. JB055
CGGTCACCTTCGATGGCAATCAGTCGTGGGTGCTCGACCCTCCCAAGCAGACACTACTCTGCAAACCGACCCGCCGGATCAAAGCCAAATCCTGGGGCACTGCTCGCGAGCTTCGATTTGATGGGACGCAGTGGCGGCCAGCGATCCGGGAACATACGAATGAATTGAACCGGATCGATGCCCTGCCAAATCAAGTGGCTGGGGTCAAAGTTGAATCCAAACTCAGGACGATTGTCGAGTGCTTCCAGGGCTCGTTGAGCCGTGTAGATATCGAACGCGATTTCGGTTGGGTGAACCTCCAACGCGAAACGAACGCCACATTCGCCGAACACATCCAGAATCGGATTGAAGCGTTCGGCCAACAATTCAAACCCCGCGTCGATCATCGATGGCGGAACTGGTGGGAAAGAGTACAGCAGGTGCCAGATGCTGCTGCCGGTGAAACCGTTGACAACATCGACGCCAAACTTCTGAGCCGCCCGAGCCGTGTTCTTCAGTTCTTCGATCGCTCGCTCATTGACAGCGGCAGGGTCACCATCGCCCCAGACGTACTCGGGCAGGATCGCCTTGTGCCGTTCATCGATGTTGTCCAGCACGGCTTGGCCGACCAAGTGAGCGCTGATCGCGTGACACTGCAGGTTATGCTTGGCCAGCAACGCGTGCTTTTTCTCGCAGTAGTCGTCTTCGGCCAAAGCCTTGTCGACCTCGAAGTGGTCCCCCCAGCACGCCAACTCAATCCCGTCGTAACCGAAGTCGGCGGTCATGGCAGCCATCTCTTCGATCGGCAAATCCGCCCATTGACCAGTGAAAATCGTGACGGGACGTGGCATGGAGGTCTCCAGAAAAACGGGGAACGGGATCCATCAAAATGGATCGTAACACGAGAATAAACGCCCTCGCGGCGTCGGGCCGGCATTATCGCCGAACACTGTTCGCCGGGCAATTCCCCTGCATCCGATGAATCCGATTCCCCTCGACTCCCCCAATCCATTCACCGAAACAAACCAAACGCTCCTGACCCCCGGTTTCCACGCCAGAAACAAAGCCCCACGCCGGACACAACGCGCCCCCAACCGAAAAGCGTGAACCGCCAACGCTACACTCGGCGCTCATCGGAAGAGAAAATCGCGCTGAGGTACAAACCGGTCGGTGCCTGCGATCTCTCCGGCGTCTGCATATGGCTCCGAACAGCTCGCATCACATCGCGTCTTGAAATTTGCCCTCGCAATCGCCCGTCGCTATCCAACACAGGCAAACGCCGACAGGCAGCATTCAAGAACGTCTGGGCAATCGTCAGCAGATCGGTTTCCTCGCTGATCGTCGGCGGGTTCCTGTCAGTCAAATCGCCCACCGGGATGCTGGGAAGATTCTCATACGCCATCCCGACCACAAACTTCATGCACGACTTTTCAGAAAACACGCCAATGAAGTGACCATCCTCATCCACCACCGGAGCACCCGAGATCCGTTGCCGCAACAAGACATCGAGCGCCTCCAACGCATCCATCTGAGGCGTCAAAGTGATGAGGTTGCGAACCATCATCTCTCTCGCAGTCACATGCGGCATGGTTCCAGGGCTCGGAGTCGGAAGCGTCGCGGTTCCAATCGTTTTCGTCATGACGAGGGTCCTCAATTTGACAAGGCAGGATCTGAAGAAAAATTCGTCCACTGAAATCACTTTGAGGAATTCGCGAAGACTCCGTCAAGAAAATTCCATGGCGCAAATCGCGACCAACGTTTGATGAAGAGGCGTCCTTCGCCCCCGCTTGACTGCGTCCCGCCCCGTTGGGGTCGCAATTCACGGTAAAATGCGTCACAAAGGCAAGCAACGAGCCCCAATTGCAGAAACAGAAATTGGGTTTGTGAAAGTTGTCACGCAGTGCACCAGGAGAGTGGAATGTTGGGTCGTTGGGTCGAATTCGAATTTGATTGCTTGCCGCTTCGAACCGTGTCTCGGTTGGACGTTCCCTTGGATGCGTCGCCGAATTACGAGGCGTTTGTGCTGCGAGTCAAAGCGGCGCTGGCCAAACACGGCACTCACAACACGTACTACTTGCATCGAGCACGGTGCGTGTTCCATCTCACCAACAACCCCGATCGCGGCCGCGTGGAGTTTCACGTCGAAGGCATCGTGATGACCGGTGGAAAAGATCTGAAAACCAAAGCCGTGGACCTGACCGTCACACTGGGCGAAGAAACCTGCGATTGGCTGAATGAGCCTGCGGTCGAATTCTTGGCTGAATCCGTCAAGCACTCCATCGCCGTCGAGTTCGACCGTTACATCCAAGCCGGTGACCTAACTCAAACCGAAAAACGTCTGGAAAAAATCCAACGTCAAATCGAAGAGGGCGACGGTTTCCAAGCGATGTACCTGTGATTTTCGCAGTCGCGTTTCTCTTGACACGACAACGACAGAATCCCTAGTTAAACAGGTCGCCCGATGTTCCCCACAGGGCTGCTTGTATGACGGCCACCAGATTCTTGGCCGCCTGTGTCAATTGGACTGGATTTGCTGATTTGGCTTGACTGGACGATTGAATCGGTCGATTCAACGGACTGGAACCATTTCGACAACAACCAATCCGCCTCCGACGGAAGGACGCGACGATGACGAAACGATCAACTCAAACTCGAAACGCCGCGCGAACCCTGGTCGCCCACGCCGCAATCGGTTTTTGTGTGACCGCCAGCATCGCTGCCACGGGATGCCGTAGCGGACGCCCCAGCCTGAACCTGTTCGGCATGCGAGGAGAACCCTCCGCCGAAACACTGGCAGGCACCGGCCCGACGTTGACCTACCCGCAACCGCCTTCGTCACAAGCCACACCGAACGCAATCGCATCGGTCGCCGGCGGCACCGCCCCGGCCGCCCCAAGCGGAACGCCAGGCGACTCAACACCGAACATGTACGCCGCAACCAGCACCGCTGGCCTGCCAACCGTCAACAGCACACCCGGCGTCCCGAGCACACCGCCCGCCTCCGCCAGCGCTCCATACGGCGCTGTCGCCTCGCAAAACAAAGGCGGCCTGCCGCCTGCGTCCTACGCCCTTCCCGGCAGCCAAACCCCTTCGCAACCTGCCAGCTACGCGGCAGCTTCCGCGAACGGCTACGCGATGGGCCCCCAACCAACTCAACCCACCACTCCACGCCCAACCGCGATGCCACCGATCAGCGTGCCATCGACCTCGGCTCCTGCCGGCGCGGACGCCATTGCAGCTCAACCAAGCGGTGCCGCAGGCCAAGCCAACGGATTCACTTTGCCAGAATCGGCCGTCGCCGCCAAGCAACCATCCAGCAGCCCTCAAACAGGCTCCGCCTTTTCGCTGCCAAGTGATTTGACGCCCAACACAGAAGCCACCAAGACGGCATCCAACACGCCGCCTTCATCGCCCGCGGTCTCCGCACTCAGCCTACCCGACAACATCGGCCAATCGATCTCCGCCGCCAAGGACAAAGTTGCCTCGGCCGCTTCCGATGCCACCAAGCCTACTGCCGACGCGGCCGCGAAAGCCGCTTCCGCTGTGACCGACACGCCTGCCTCTCAAACCGCCACTGGTTCCACCTCGGGAAGCCCCAACTCAGTCAAACCAGCGGGCTACATGCCAGGCAGCACGGGCGCCGCATCGGGTTACCCCAGTGGATCCGTGATCCGCTAAACATTCAGCAGGCCAGCGCTGGAAACACGTGAACAACAAGTGACGATGTTAACGGTGTAACGCAAGCCACCCAGCGAGGAATCGGAGGGATCAAGCCCTTCCGATACGTCACATCTTGTTCACGCGTCGCTTGACCTCGAGTGGACGCGGGAAGACTGGTGCTCTTCAAAACGGGCCAAATGCCGAAAGACTCCTGCCGACACGCCTAGCGGTCTGTCAAAGTTAAAAGTCAGGGTTGTTCGCTGATGCAGTAAACCTGCGTCAGCGTGCGAATCAGCAACTTGTCTTCAACGACGCTCGGCGTCGCGATGCACAACTCATCCAGCGGATTGGTGCGCAGGACCTTGAACTCCGGCCCCGCCTGCACCACATAGGTCAGCCCCTGCTCGCTCAGACAGAACACTTTGCCGCCATACGCCCATGGCGAAGACGTGAACGAACCCTTCGGCGAGAACCGCCTCTTGCCGTAGACCTCCTCGCCTGTTCTCGCATCGTGACAAGTCATGAAGCCTTGATCGTAGACCGTGTACAAGTAGTCGCCGTAGACAATCTGCGTCGTGTTGTACGGCGAGGCTCGCGGCTGATACCACTCGATGAACTCGCTGCTTGCAAACCCATCTGCCGTGTCGATCTCGCCGGACGCTCCAGGGCGAATCGCAAATGTGGGACGATGAGAATCGCCAACATAGCCAGACGACAAGTAACACATCCCGTGCGCTGCAAAAGGAGAGGGAATCACCAGAACCGACATGTCCCCGTCGAAACTCCACAACTCTTCCCCATCCAAAGAGTAGCTTCGATTCTTATTCTGCCCTGGCACAACGATCTCAGTTCGCAAATCATTCTCCCACACCAAGGGCGTTGCCCACGACATCGTTTCGTCACGCGACAATTGCCAGCGTTGTTCACCGGTTAGCGTGTCGAAGGCAGCGATCCACGACGCTTCCTTGTTGTCGTAAACCACAATGACCTGGTCGCCATGCACGACCGGTGAGGCCGCAGCACCGTAGTCCATGTTCGTCTTCATGGGATCGATCGCTCGCGACCACAGCAATTCACCATCCAGGCTGTAGCAGTACAGCCCCAAGTCGCCGAACAAGACAAACAGTCGCTCCCCATCGCTCGCTGGCGTTTCGGCCGCGTAAGAACTCTTAGGATGCCGCGGAACAACCGGCCGCCCAACATGAGCCTCGCGTTTCCAAAGCTCTCGCCCGCTGCCCAGATCGAAACAGTGCAACATCCAGTGGTGCATTCCCTTCGCCGGATCACGCACGCCTTCGCCCAAGTACAAACCTCCCTGCGGCGGCGTGTTCGCTTCTTCCGCCACAACCGCCGAAACAAACACGCGATCCCCAACCACGACCGGACTGCCCCAACCTTGCCCAGGCACCTCCGCGGCCCAAACGACGTTGGTCTCCGTGTCCCATTGCGTTGGCAAGCCAGCATGATCGGACGCAACCCCCGTCGCATCAGACCCTCGAAAACGAGTGAAATCCTCGCCCGCAATTCCCCCCGCCATGCCGACCACCATCGCCAAAACCGAGACCCCACTAACCGCCCATCTCACCGTGCACATACCAACTCTCGCCGAAGGATCAGAATCATCACCCTCGAACATAACCGGAATGCGGACCGACGACCCGCACCTCGCGTGCAATCAATCGAACGTTGAGAAAGCCCCCTTCGTCACCGCGTCCACACCTTCCGCGGTGACACGGGTGCCTTCGCACTCGATGTGCTGCAGAAACGGAAGGTCGCTCAACTGCAAGATCCCTTCGTCAGTGACGTCGGTCTGATCGAGCCCGATGCCTGTGAGCAAACGAAGCTCAACCAACTTCGCCAAATCCTCATCCTGCACACTCGTTCCCGCAAGTTGAATCTGCATCAGATTGGGCAACCTCGCCACATGGTCGAGCAACGACGACCGAAAATTCTCCGGCGTGAACTCGACCGCGAAAATGGGCTGACCATCGGCGAGACGAACCATCCTCACGCCAGCCATCTGCAACTCGAAACGAGCCCGACGCCCATCA
>NZ_JBICHO010000477.1:0-2966 GCF_043100905.1 Rhodopirellula sp. JB055
TGGTCACCGCCAAATACCCCGGTGCCAGCAGCGAAGTGGTCGCTGAAACTGTCGCCGCGCCGATCGAACAACAGGTCACTGGCGTCGAGAACATGTTGTACATGTCCAGCCAGTCCACCAATGACGGCGGTTACTCCCTGACCGTGACCTTTGCGGTGGGAACCGATTTGGACATGGCACAGGTCTTGGTGCAAAACCGAGTCAACCTGGCCACGCCGGTGTTGCCGGCGGAGGTCAAAAGCACCGGCGTTTCAGTGGTCAAGGCCTCGTCGAGCTCGCTGCTGGCGGTGAACTTCTTTTCCCCCGATCAATCGCGCGACCAGTTGTACTTGAGCAACTACGCGACGATCCGAGTCAAAGATGAACTGGCCCGCATCGAAGGGGTGGGTGACATCACGATCATCGGTGAGCGTGATTACAGCATGCGGGTCTGGTTGGATCCCAATCGCATGGCGACGCTGCAGCTAACCGCGTCGGACGTGATCGGTGCCCTGCAAGAACAGAACATCCAAGTCGCGGCTGGGGCGCTCGGTCGACCACCGGTGCCCAGCGGTCAAGACTTTCAGTACACACTGAAGACGCTCGGGCGATTGTCCACTGTCGAAGAGTTTTCCGAGATCATTGTCAAAACGGGAAGCGACGGGCAGATTGTGAAGCTCGCCGACATCGTCACGGATCGATGGACGGATGAAAGCGGCACCACGTTCGGCGGCATCGAGTTCGGCGCCAGTTTTTCTGACACAAAATGCAAACTTGACGGCGTCGCTGCTTCTGGCTTGATGATCTTTCAGTTGCCTGGTTCGAACGCGTTGGACACCGCCAATCGCGTTCGTGACAAGATGGAAGAACTCAGCCAGAAATTCCCTCAGGGAGTGGAATATTCGGTGAGCTACGACACGACTCCGTTCATCAGCGAATCGATCGGCGAAGTGTTCAAGTCGTTGCGGGACGCGATCATCTTGGTCGCGATTGTCGTGCTGCTGTTCCTGCAATCCTGGCGGGCAGCCATCATTCCGTTGATCGCCGTTCCAGTTGCCATCATCGGTACGTTTGCCGTGATGGCGGGCATTGGCTTCAGTCTCAATAACCTGTCGCTGTTCGGTTTGGTTCTGGCCATTGGGATTGTGGTCGATGACGCGATCGTGGTGGTCGAAGCCATCGAACACAAACTCGAAAGCGGCATGTCGCCGGTAGAAGCATCCGAGAAGGCGATGCATGAAGTGACCACGCCGATCATCGCCATTTCATTGGTTTTGATGTGCGTCTTCATACCCTGTTTGTTCATCTCGGGACTGACCGGGCAATTCTTCAAGCAGTTTGCCGCCACGATCGCCGTGTCGACGTTCTTCAGTGCTTTGAATTCGCTCACACTCAGCCCTGCGTTGAGTGCACTTTTGTTGCGTCCCAAATCCGAACAAAACGATTGGTTTTCGCGAATTCTGAATCTGTTTTTCGGTTGGTTCTTCAACCTGTTCAATCGCTTCTTTAGCGCCGTTTCCGGAATCTACGCCCGCATCGCAGGGTGGCTGATTCGGTTGGCCATGATCGTTTTGCTGATCTATTGCGGGTTGCTGTGGGGAACCTATGAAGCCATGACGACTGTGCCCACTGGTTTTGTTCCCGCTCAAGACAAGGGCTATTTGTTGGTCGACATTCAGTTGCCCGACTCGGCGTCGCTGGAACGATCCGAAAAGGTCGTCGCGAAACTGAGTCAAGCGTTGCTTGGCAAACGTAGTGGCGACAACAACTTTTTGACCAAAGCGGTGGAGGCCGAACGTTCCTCCGACCCCGAAGCACAACGGCATGCTGAACATGACCCCAAAAACGGATTGGAAGGCGTCGATCACACGCTCGAGATTGTGGGACAATCGTTTATCCAAAATGCAGTGGGATCCAACTTCGCATCGGTGTTTGTGATCCTGGATCCATTCCACGATCGCGAAGAAGCGGACCTCTATTCGGAGCAAATTGCAACGCGGGTTCGTCAAGCGGCTGGCCAGGAAATTCTGGATGCGAAAGTTTCAGTGTTTGGTCCTCCGCCCGTGGACGGATTGGGCAGCGGCGGCGGGTTCAAAATCATCGTTCGCGACGTCGGTCAAATCGGTTTGGCTGAGCTGGAAAAAGCAACCGGACAGCTCAGCCAAGCGGGGTCGGCCAAGCCAGAAATCATGGGCATGCAAAGTGGTTTTCGCGCCAACACGCCTCAGATGTTTGTGGACGTCGATCGCCAGAAGTGCAAGACGTTGAACGTTTCGCTCAATGAAGTTTTCTCGACCCTGCAAACGTTCTTGGGCGGATACTACGTCAACGACTTCAACGCATTCGGACGAACCTGGCAAGTCAATTTGCAGGCGGACCCAAAGTTTCGTCTGACGCCTGACCAGGTCACTCAGCTGTACGTTCGTAGCAACACGAACGAGATGATTCCGCTGGGGAGTGTCGCGGTGGTTCACGACACCACCGGCCCCGCCGCGGTTCAGCGATACAACGGATTCACGGCCGCGTCGATCAACGGCTTGGCGATGCCAGGCATCAGCTCCGGTGAAACGATTCGCGCGGTCGAGGAAGCGGTGTCCGAAACATTGCCCTTCGGATTCGACACGCAATGGACGGAATTGACCTATTTACAAATCGCAGCATGAAACACCGCTCTGATTGTCTTTGCCTTGGCTGTTGTTTTGGTGTTCTTGGTGCTCGCGGCACAGTATGAGAGTTTGAAACTTCCGCTCGCTGTGGTCTTGGTGGTTCCCATGTGCTTGTTGTGCTCCGTCATCGGAGTCGCTTTGGCTGGGATGGACATATTTACAAATCGCAGCAGGAAACACCGCTCTGATTGTCTTTGCTTTGGCTGTTGTTTTGGTGTTCTTGGTGCTCGCGGCACAGTATGAGAGTTTGAAACTTCCGCTCGCTGTGGTCTTGGTGGTTCCCATGTGCTTGTTGTGCTCCGTCATCGGAGTCGCTTTGGC
>NZ_JBICHO010000478.1:0-15479 GCF_043100905.1 Rhodopirellula sp. JB055
GGCGAAGTGGACGGATATTGAGAGCATCGATTTTTGGGAAAAACGTCTCGAACGAGAAACGGCGGAACGGATCAAAGCCGGTGACTTTGTCGGTGCGTATCCGTTTCTTTCTGTTCTCATTCGCGACGATCCCGCGCGACCCGGATTGAGACAGCTTCGGACGGAGTTCCTGTGGCGAGATGCTGGACGACGCGCCAAGAGTCGTGAGTTCGGTGCCTCGCTGGCAATGCTGGAAGAACTGCGGCGTTACGCGCCTGAGTACAAGACGCAAACGGTGTTGACTGCCATCGGTGCGTTGACCAATCAATTGATGGAGCAACTCGTCAGCGATGGGAAGTTGGAACTGGCCCAGCAATTGCTCGCTCGATTGGAAAAGGAATACCGCGGCCAGAACCTGTCTTCGATTAAGAAATGGAACGCTCAATTCTTGTCGATGGCGGAAGACAAACGCGACCAGGCGTTGGCGGCATTGGAAGCGAAGAACTACCGCGACGCACGCAAGTATTCTCGCGAAAGTATCTTCCTGAAACCGGACATCGAAGGCGGCACGGAACTGGTTCGCAAAGTCGACCAGATCTATCCGTTGGTGAACGTCGGGGTTTTGCAGACCGCGACCGTTTTGGACCCGACGCGTTTGGATAACTGGGCCGCGCGTCGCGCCGGACGGTTGCTGTACCGCGTGTTGTTCGAGATGCAGGGTGCAGGTCCCGAGGGCGGCGAGTACGAGTTCATTTTCGGTGACACCGAACAGAGCCCTGACCGTCAGCGATTCTCGATGTTCCTGGAACCCGAACGATTACCGGAACCTCTCAACAAGGTCGATGGGTTTTACCTTGCTGACGTTTTGGCGGATCGAGTGAAGTCGCAATCACCGGCCTATTTCTCGCCTTGGGCGGCCGCGGTCCAAGCCATCGGGCTGGACGGTCCGAAACGGATCGACTGCATTTTGCGTCGTCCCAATGTGCTTCCTTCGGCGTTGATACAGGTCACCGTTGATGGATCCTGGTTCGGCGGTGAGCCTGGTTCACCGACCGGTGACTATCGTCGCGATGTCGTTGAAGGCGACGTGGTGCGTTATGTTCTCAAAGGAGAGCCCCGCACCGAATTGCAGCCACGTGAAATCGTTGAAATTCGAACGGAATCCGCAGCCGACGGCGTGAGCAAGTTGTTGCAAGGCGAAGTCGACGTGTTGGACCAATTGTTTCCCGCTGATGCGGTGCGGTTGGCCGGCAACCGCAAGGTGCGTGTGGTCAACTATCCACTTCCCAGCGTGCACATGCTGGTCCCGTGCAGCGACCATGAGTACCTCGCCGACAAAACATTCCGACGTGCGTTGGTGTACGGGACCAATCGCGAAGACATCCTCAACGGCGAGTTGCTGGAAAGCTTGGAGGTGCCCGGTTGCCGCGTGCTGTCCGGTCCATTCCCAGCGGGACTCGAGGACAATGATCCGCTCGGGTATGCCTATGACCAATCCATTGCACCTCGCAATTACGAGCCTCGTTTGGCGAAGCTGCTGATGACGATGACGGCCAAGCAAATGGAATCCGAGGCATCTCGCAAGAAGGAAAAGCCACCTGAGCTAAAACCGATTCGTCTGGCGTTCCCGCCGGAGAATCTGTCGCGGATCGCTTGTGAGGCCATTCGCAGCCAATGGCAATTGTTGGGGTTGGAAATCGAATTGGTTGAGTTGCCCGTCGGTCGGGCCTTCCCGGATCCTGGGACGGCTGACATCGCGTATGTTTCCGCAGCCGTTTGGGAACCAATCATCGACGCGCGTCGCGTGCTCGGCCCCGAAGGGATGGCGGGCAGCACGGACCAATTGGTCGGACTTGGTTTGCGGCGATTGGAAGAGTCAAAGAATTGGCGGGACGCTCGGGATCGATTGTTGGATTTGCACGCGATCGCTCACCATGAATTGCCAGTGTTGCCGTTGTGGCAATTGGTCGATTCGTACGCTTACAGCCGAGAACTGCTCGGTGTGGGATCCGACATCGTGTCGCTGTATCAGAACGCTGAAAAATGGCGGTTGAGTCAATGAGTATCGCAACACTTCTTTTTGATGTCCGTTGGCTGTCACGATGTTTGACTGGTCTGATCGCGATGTGCGTGACGTTGAGCACGTTGACACTTGTGCCAGCCCAAGACACCAGTGCCGACGCTGCTGTGGATGCGAATGCAGAAGCCGATCCGGAGGCAGAGGTTACGCCGGATGAGCCACCTCCTTTCGACTTTGCTCCCTACAAAACTTTGATCTGGGTCGCATCGGATTCACCGCGAGTTTCTGCCGACACGTTGCGAGATGAGTTGCAGAAGGTGCTCGATCGCGATTTTCATGCGGTGTGGCGAACAACGATCGCTGATGCCCCTACGTCTGTTGCTTCGATGGCTATGCGAGTTCTATCGGAAGTCGACTTTGACACTTTGGCCGCCACCGACCCGGTGATCGCGGTCAAAAGAACGCACAACGATGCGGTCCGAATCCGTTTCGCTGGCGATGTGGGACGCTATGCCTCCAGCATCTTGGCCACGCCGGGACGCATGCAAGAGGTGCGTTCAAGATTGATTGGCGATGCGGGGACGCCCAAGAACGCGTGGCTTCAAATCCTGCATCCGGTGGAGGGCGATGCGGTCTCACTGAAGAACGCGTGGGCGAAAGAAGACACCGAGGCCATCTTGGTGTCGCGCGGGATGGCGGAAACGCTGACTGAACCGGAGGCGAAAATCATCGTTCCGCCAATCACCGGTCAAGTCATCGATGCCGCCGAAGCGTACGACAAGATTTTCATCGTTCGCGTTCGAACGGCGACCACGCCGATGAGTGTGGAAAGCGTCGAGTTCGATACGTTGATGCGGTATTTCGGTGACACATCAAAAGCCAGCGTCTCCAGTTTCAACCTCTTGCCGGAGGTGGTCGGCGCAACCCTGCGAGACGTCTTCGCTCCCGTCGCTCGAATTGACGATGCTGGCAAGAACAACGCGGTGGGATTGGTGCGAGCCTCCGGATTGGTGACCGACGAGAATTCACCGGCGTTGGTCAACGTGGGGGACGTTTTGGTGCCAATGGTTCGCAAGGACGATCGCAACGGCAATCCGATTTCGATTGGACCGCTCGACTGGGCGTACTTGCTGGCGAAAGAGTTGGACGGAAGACGGGTCAAAATGGATTTTCATGCCGGTCGTGCGGGCGGTTTGCAAGGTCGAAAGAATGCCAGAACGCACCGGATGGGATTGCGAATTCGGCCGCGAAATGATCAGACCTTGCTGCGTTTGCATGCCAAGGGAGATCCCAATCAGCCGCTGATTGGATACGAGATCTATGAGAAGGAACTCGAAGGCAAAAGCATGACCTTCATCGGCCGCACCGATTGGAATGGGCGTTTGGATGTCGAGCCTGCCAAGGACCAGCCTTTAAGATTGCTGTATGTCAAAAACGGGGGTGCGGTTTTGGCTCGTTTGCCCATGGTTCCAGGACACCAATCCAAAGCCGTCGCCGATCTCGCGGGTGACGACATGCGATTGCAGGCGGAGTCCTACATTCGAGGCGTTCAGAACTCGATCATCGACTTGCTGGCGATTCGCGAATTGTTCAAGGCTCGAATCATGATGCGGTTGGAACGCGGTGATTTAGAATCAGCCGAAGAGTTGTTGGAAGTGTTGCGGAATCAACCGACCAATGAACGTCTCGCCAATGACATGGGCAAGAGACAGGCTGATTTCATCAAAGCGATTGGCAAAAACGCCAACCAGCAACGTAAAGTCGATGAGATGTTCAGCGTGACGCGTGAAATGTTGACCAAGCACATCAACCCAAAGTTGGTGCGTGATCTGGAAGAAGCCGTGATCCGTACCAAAGAAAACGGTGGCAAGTTGCCACCGAAGGAGGATGATACCGAGGGCGCGTGATCAGTTCGCCTCGGTTTCGTACCGCGAACGGAACTCGTCTTCGCTGAGGACTTCGACGCCCAGCGACTCGGCCTTGGTCAGTTTGCTTCCCGCTTTTTCGCCGGCGATCACGAAGTCGGTTTTCTTGCTCACGCTGCTCGCCGCTCGGCCACCGAGTTCTTCGATGCGAGCTTTGATTTCGTCGCGGGTGTAATGCTTCAGCGTTCCCGTGGCGACGATGTTTTTGCCCGCCAGCGGCAGGGACTCTTCGTCGTCGGGGGATTCAACAGGTTCGGGGCCGGACATCGTGACGCCCACGGTTTCCAAGTCCGCCAACGTTTGTGAACCCGATTCGCTGTGGATGAATTTGACAAGGCTTTCGGCAATCCGGTCTCCGATTTCATGAATCGCGGCCAAGTCCTCCGCCTTCGCTGAACGAAGCAGATCGAGGTTCCAGTACTTTGCCGTGATCAGTTTGGCGACTCGTGGTCCGATGTGCCGGATGCTGATCGATGACAGCACGCGAGCCAATCCGCGGGTGCGGCTTTCGTTGATTCCCGCGACCAGGTTCTCGGCGTTCTTGCGACCGAATTGCACTTCGATCATCTCGTCGCCTTTGCCTTTTCTTAGCCGTGGCCAAGTCAGTTCCGCCAATTCATCGACCGTCAATCGATACAGGTCGGCGTAGTTCTCGACCAGTTCTTTTTGCAGCAGCAGATCGACCACCTCTTCGCCCAATCCGTCGATGTCCATTCCCGCGCGACTGCCAAAGTAGACCAGACGCTGGCGGAGTTGGGCGGGGCATGCCGGGTTGGTGCAGCGGATGTAAACGCCGCCCTCGTCACGCGTCAGTGGCTCATCGCAACGTGGGCAGTGAGTAGGGAATTCAAATTTGGGAAGTGGTTTGGTGCGAGCATGTTTTTCAACACGCACGACCTTCGGGATGATCTTGCCCGCTTTTTCGACGACCACGGTGTCTCCGACGCGAACGTCCAATCGCTCGATCTCGTCGGCGTTGTGCAGGGAGGCTCGGGAAACGGTCGTGTCGGCAATGTCGACCGGCGTCAGGTACGCGACTGGCGTGATTGTGCCCGTCTTGCCGACTTGCACATCGATCGCTTCGAGTGTGGTGATGGCTTCGTAGCGTTCGAACTTGTAAGCGATCACCCAACGCGGACTCTTGCTGCGCACACCCAGTTTTTCGCGTTGCTCGAACGAGTCGACTTTGAACACGATGCCATCGATCTCAAATGGCAGGTCTGGCATCTCCAATTCGAGTTTCGCAATCGCTTGGAGGGCGTCCTCTTTGTTCTTGAAGCGAACGACATCGGGTGCGATGGGAATGCCGAGTGCCTCGACATGCTTGAGGAACGTCATGTGATCCTTTGCTCGGACGCCGACCAATTCACCGCTGCCGTGACAGAAGAATCGGATGTTGCGGGAGGCGGCGATCTTGGGATCGAGCAAGCGGATGGTTCCCGCCGTTACATTGCGTGTGTTCTTGAATGGTTCGTGACCGGCCTGAGTTTGACGAACGTTGAGATCAGCGAGGTCGGCGTCGGTCATGTAGAGTTCGCCGCGAACTTCGAGAACCTCGGGAACGTCACCACCAGCGATTTCAGGATGGGCGCGAGCGGCATCGGCGATGGACCGAGGCAATTCGCGAATCGTGCGAACGTTGTGAGTGATGTCGTCGCCGACTTGCCCGTTGCCTCGTGTGAGAGCCAGGGCTAGTTCTCCGTTTTCGTATCGAATGGAACCCGCGACGCCGTCAATTTTGTATTCCATCGTCCAGGCAACGGGTTCGCCTTCGAGCGACTTTTCAATTCGTTCCATCGCCGCCGCCAATTCTTCGCGGCTGTACGTGTTGTCGATGGACAACATGGGAACGCGGTGCGGGACCTGAACCAATTGGTCCACCACGTTGCCGCCGACCAATTGAGTCGGCGAATTGGGCTGGCGAAGCTCTGGGTGTTCGTTCTCAAGCTGGGTCAGTTCGGCCAGCAATTGATCGTATTGCAGGTCGGTGATCTCAGGAGCCGCCTCGTCGTAGTACAGACGATTGTGGTGGTTGATTTCGTCGACGAGTTGTTGCACGCGGCTGGCAATGGAATCGGAGGCCACGACACGATCCTGGGGCATGAGAGAGTCACCAAAGTTCTCGGCGAACCGAGAGGGACATCCATTGTCCGTTTGCGACCCGCCGATTCTAGGCCCCTTGATGGAAGAGGTTGTGCGGCGCCGTCCAGGCGTACGCGAGGGTTTTGATGTTGGTAACCGGGGGCGCTGCGAGGGACGTTCGAAAGATCAATGATGGCTGGCGTCTGGGTTTCGCCCCGGATGGGGCCGTCGTGGTAGTTGGGGCGTCCCTCGCTCACGCGTTTTGAAGTTGCGCTTTTGCGTGAGGCATTGTTTTTTTCATAACCCGAAGCGTCAGCGAGGCTGAAGTCAACCTCGTTTTTCCCTCGCTGACGCTTCGGGTTATGAGAAAGCTGACGCGTCGGGTTTTGAGAAAAACGCAACTTCAAAACTGACGCGTTGGGTTGTGATTTGTGGTTGTGGCCGACTCAGGCGGGCAGGTCCGTCGGTGGCGCGATCGCTTACCGGCGGCTACTCTCTGTCATCCCTACCGGGATGAAAAACTGCACACAAAAAAACGGAGCCAACTTCCGGCGATTCGAAGTCGCCGGCCAGTTTGGCTCCGTGATGGATCGTGAATCAATTGGACTCAAGTGGAGTCCATTTGATCACTCAGCAGTGCCGGCTGCCGCGTCGATGCCTTCTTTGGCTTTCTCGCCACCTTGGTCGATGGCACCGTCGACGGTTCCTTTGGCGGCTTCTGGGACCATGTCTGCGCTCGCGTCTTTGGCAGCGCCAGCGGCGGAATCGACGCCCGCTTTGGCTTGATCAGCGATTCCAGCGGCGGTGTCCGAGCCCTTTTCGCATCCAGCCAGAACAGCGATCAACGAAAGAGCGAGCAACGATTGGGTGAGTTTTGTGAACATCGAAATCATCCTGAGAGTGTGGGGTGGGCGAATCCCGACAACTTTGGTGATCCGCCCTTCAAATCCAACCCTATCGGAATCGTATCTGAACACAAGTGGACCACTGCCTGGCCATGAGCACTGGTGGTTCATTTGCTGATCCGTTTGGCGTCGATCTTGGTTTTTTGTTTCATTGGCGTGAAACACGATCGATGTGGCGATGAAACCCAAATTTCCGTATTGATTCGATGTCCGTTCTCCGCCGGCGGCCAATTCTTCCCGGCGGTCTCGCCGCCATTCTGTATGCATGCTGTGGTCCCGATGAGCCACCCATTGAGATCGATGTCTTTTCACTCTGTGTCGCAATCGCGATTCGAGCCGCGTCACGCAGTGCCGCAGGCGGTGAGTGCTGATCATTCACAGCGTGACAGCAGCGCGATGCTGTTGTGGTTGGGAGTCTGTCTCCTGGTTTGGCTCAGCACGAGTACGGGGTCGGCGCAAGAGATTGTTTGGACGACGCCTCAACCGCCACCATTCACCACTTCGACGGTCACGACCTATCCCGTTGAAACGTCCTACCCTGTTGAATCTTCCGTGCCGGTCACATCGCGGAGTTCAACTTGGTCGACTCAATCGCAACCCGTTGAAAGCTGGTCCAGTCACAACGAAACCTCGTCGCGAGGTCGATTGACGCCGCCATCCTTCACTTCAAGCACGCCGTCTCGGCCCCCATCCGAGTCTCGCGCACGACCAGCTTTTTCCGGCGAGTCGAAATTCACGAGCTCGGCGTCCACCAACTCGACGCAGATTCAGTCGTCTTTGAATCCTCGCTCGGTCCAACGCCCTTATCCAGGGGCAAATTCGTCATTGCAGTTGGCGACGAAGGACGGATCGAGCAATCGTTCGGATTGGGAGACACAGAATTCAACCGAAGCGACGACCGCGAGTTATCCGTTGTTGCCTCGTCAGCGAACCGAGGCCGATGACTGGCGGCAATCGCCCTACGCCGACATTCATGTGCGTGCGGCCCGGCAGACGGAAAGCCGGTTTCGCTCGCTCGCCCAAACATCCGATCCAATCGCGGCGGATATCGCTGAGAAGAACGCGGAATTGGTTCAGCAGTGGATTGCTCTGGCGACGGAATACAACCAACTTGCCAGCCAAGTCCACGCTGCTAAATCGCAACTCGACGCCACCCGGACTGACTACGAAGATGTCAATCAAAAGCTGACGCAACATGGTCTGACGCCAACCATTGGTTTGCTGCTCCGGCACAAGAAAGATCAGCTTGACCAATGGAAAATCGAAAACAGCCAAACCGCTTTAGCGAGCGAAGCCCTGGGAAAGTCACGCCAGCAGCAATTGGAATTGGATCTGATCCGGTTGGATGGATCGGAACCTCAGCAGCAGGCCACCGAAGTTCTCACGGCGGCCGGTTACGACGCAAATCGCTATGGCGATCCGTTGCGATTGCAAGTCGAAGAATTGCTGCGACAACGCAGTGCTTGGATTCGTTCGTTGCAGGTTGGGTATCAGGATCAACAACAAAAGATCAGCGAATTGGATTCGATTGCCACCGATTCTCAGGCGTTGGCAAACGACTATCGAGTCTTGATCGATCGGCACGTGATGTGGATTCGCAGCGATGAGCCACTTGGACTGCGCGACGCTCGGAATTTGAAGGGTGGGATGGCAGCCCTGTTCGACTCCAATCGCAGCGGCGATTTTGGTCCGACTTTCGAACGAAAGATCTCGACCAACCCGGTCGGCGCGATCGGCCTGTTGGTCGGAATCGTGTTGATTCTGGTGCTTCGCTGGCTCGCCAAGGCCACGCTGATCACGATCGGCAATCGCAAACGAATGCGAAAGGCCTCGCCGCAAAAGCGAAAGTTGTTTGCGGGGGTGCTGACGGTCTTGGTTGCCTTGGGGATTCCCGCGGTTCTGTTTTGGATTGGACGTTGGCTAGGAACCGGCGTGGTTTCAGAAGCAACCCTGCACGCATCCAGTGCGTTCTGCGCGGCCAGTTTGGTGGCTTGGTTGATCGAGGTCCCGCGGCAATGGTTGCGAGCGGATGGGTACTTGGATCAACACGTCGACATCGAAATGCCACGTCAGCCACGCGCGATGAAGTACTTGACCATCATCGGCATGGGCTTGGTCATCGCGGCCTACACGATCACGTTGATGAGCGAAGTGGATCATGGGATGTGGCGAGGTTCCGTGGCTCGAGTGGGATTCATCCTGACCATGTTGTTGGTGGGGTGGACGATGCATTTGACATTGCGTCCGGTCGGCGGATTCTTCGAACCGTTGATTGAAAAGTTCTGTGGCAGTGTGATCCACCGCGGTCGTTTTTTAATGTATTTGGCCGGCATTGGATTGCCGCTGTTTTTGATCGCTTTGTCTGCACTCGGGTACAGCGTCACAACGCACGAGATCATTCAGCGGATTATCATCACGGCGGTGACCATGATGTCGGCCGCGATCCTTTGGGCGGGAGTGAAGTACGTGTCCGCGGAAGCGTGGGACTTGTTGACCGGCACGCGTTCGCCCAAGCAAGAGCGAGATGAGTACAACGAGCCTGAGGCCGGTCGTGTTGCTGGTGCTCTGGGCGAGCATTTTTTGGAACTCAAGCATCACCTCGCCTTCCTGTGTCAGTGTGCGATGGTGCTGGGTGCGGTGGTGTGTTTCGGTTGGCTTTGGATCGATGTCTTTCCAAACGTTCGAATGGGCAACCCGGTGTTGTGGACGGTGGAAGACACGGTCGAGCAAGCCAGCGTCAACGCGATGGGCCAAACCGTCATGCAATCGGTGGTGGAGACGACTCCAGTCACCGCGGTGCATTTGTTGCTTGCTGCGGGCACACTGTTCGTTGCCTTTCAATTGGCCAAGCTGTTGCCCGCCCTGTTCGATGCGCTTGTGTTGCAACGGGTCTCGTTTGACGAAGGCATGGAACACTTCACTTTGGTGCTGGGGCGGTTCCTGCTGTTTAGCGTTGGGTGTTTCATCGCTTGTAAATGGATCGGAGTCCGCTGGCACACGATCCAGTGGTTGGCGGTTGGATTGATGATCGGCTTGGGATTCGGTTTGCAAGACATGGTCCGAAACCTGTTTGGCGGGTTCATCGTGTTGTTTGAAAAGCCTGCAAGATTGGGTGACTTGATTACAGTCGGGAACTTCACCGGACGCGTGGCCGCGCAGCGTCTGAGAACGACCGTGTTGTCGGACGATGACGGACGCGAGGTGATCATCCCGAACAAGAACTTTGTCAGCGACGATGTGGTCAACTGGATGGGTGCGGGGCGTCTGAGTGTTATCCCGATGGAAGTTGCTGTCACGCGAGACGAGCGACCTGCGGATTTGTGCCGGACGTTGCAGGAATTGATGATCGAGCAACCGGAAGTGCTGCTGACTCCGGCTCCTCAAGCCACATTGGTGTGCGTTGGCCAACGATCCCAACGAATTGAAGTTCGAGCTTGGATCGAACAGGGCCAGAACGCGGAACGCTATCGAGACCAGTTGTTGAAATTGGTTCGACGCCATTTGCTCGAAGCGAATTTGCTGGCGCAAAACCAACCATCTCAACCGGAGATGCGAGATGTGTTGACCAAAAAAGACGACTCGGAAGACTTCTTCGACGACGACTTTGGCCAGCCTCGAATCTCCGACGCGATCCGCAAACGCAAGCGTCGGGCGTAACAAGTGACAGGAGCCTGGCGGGATTGGCTCAGTCCGAAACATCCATGATGTGATCGGTAGCGAAGTGAGGTGGCGCATGACTTGCTTAGTCGATGCGCTAATTGAAGAAACTCTTCTTCCCACTTCAAAATCGAAAGGTCATCGATGTTCTATCATAATGGTGGCAAGCTTCAGTATCCGGTTCGCGTTGAAAAACCAAGCCCGATCTTTGCCAAGGCACTTCAGCAAGCAATCGGCGGTATCCAAGGCGAAGTTCGTGTTTGCTTGCAATATCTGTTTCAGGCTTGGGGCGCACGTGGTCCGGCAAAGTATCGAGACATGTTGCTCGAAACGGGGACGGAAGAGATGGCCCACATTGAAATGCTGGCAACCGCCGTTGCCTTGAACCTGGAAGACGCACCGCTGGAACAAGAGGAAGCGGCGAAGGACCCGGTGGTGATGGCGGCAATGGGCGGCATGAACATCCAACATGCGATCGGTACCTGCATGGCCGCGATGCCGGTCGACAGCGAAGGTGTGCCGTTCAATTGCAGTCACGTGTATGCCAGCGGAAACGTTGCCGCGGACATGCTGGCCAACGCGACGGCGGAATCCACGGGACGCATGCTCGCGGTCCAGTTATGGAAAATGACGGACGATCCCGGCATGAAAGACATGTTGAGCTACATGATCGCTCGCGACACCATGCACCAAAATCAATGGCTCGCGGCTTGGGAAGAACTCGGCGGTCCAGAGAACCATCCCATTCCGAACTCGTTCCCACAGGAGAACGAAAACAGTGACTACGCCTACGCGTTCCAGTCCTTTGGCATCGGTGATGACTTCGAAACACCACGCGGTGAATGGACCAAGGGCAAATCGTTTGACGGAAAAGGCTCCAACTCGGTGGTCAGAATGCGACCACTGGGTGACAAGCCACAGTTGGGAGCGGCTTCGCCAAAGACTGCGGCTCAGAAAGGTCAAATGAAGAAATGAGCGAGAGCTCCTACCCTTGGTCGATTGATTCGAAGGAGACATCATGAAAAGTAGTATGAAACGGCGTGAAGCGGTTGGCACATTGCTCACCGGAGGCGTCGGCGGTTTGGCGGGCATCCTTGCAAACCGCCCGGTGCAAGCTTCTGCCGGAAGTGCTTCGGTATCCGATGTGTTCTGTTCGGAATTGACGCTATCACCGCAGGAAACGTCGGACGCCGAAACGAAGAATCAGTTGCGTGAATTCGTGCCCACTCGCGTTCGTTCTGGACATGTGTTCTGCACGCTGACCTCGCAGGATGCAAAGAACCCGGCGATCACATCGGTGTACGCGGCACCAGTCGTGCGTGATGGCCAGCCCGGCGCCGAGATCACGATTCACTTTTTGGGACAACCTCAAAGTGACGTGAACCTCAGCCTCTTGCATGTGGGCGTGTCCGCTTGATTCGAGCACGCCATCACATTGTCAATTCGCCCGCCCGCCACGATTGGACTCAGTCGTGGCGGGCCTTTTTGAATCGTTTCGCGATGCGGCAATGTCGATGTGGGCTGATTCGAATCGTCGGCGCGGGAGTTGCTAAGTCAGTCAAGCGTCTGGCCGACTCACAACATGTTTTTGGGCACTCACATTGAATAGGAACTGAATCGATGAAAGCGGTTTGCTGGCACGGTCGAAATGACATTCGCGTGGACAACGTCGACGACCCAAAGATCTTGGATCCTCGCGACGCGATCATTCGCGTCACGGCCTCGGGAATCTGTGGGTCGGATTTGCATCTGATGGCCGGCGCCGCTCCCGCGATGGAAGCCGGCGATATCATCGGGCATGAACCGATGGGCGAAGTCGTCGAGGTCGGAAATGCCGTGAGCAACTTAAGCGTCGGAGACCGAGTGGTGGTTCCGTTCACGATTTCTTGCGGTGAATGTTTCTTTTGTCAAAGCACATTGTATTCGTTGTGCGATGAGTCCAATCGCAATGCGGAACAGGCCGAGAAGATCATGGGGCATTCACCCGCTGGTTTGTTTGGCTACACACACATGCTCGGTGGGTACGCGGGAGGGCAAGCGGAGTACTTGCGAGTTCCTTACGCGGACGTCGGGCCGATCCAAGTGCCCGATGGGCTGCCGGATGAACAGGTCGTATTCTTATCGGATATTTTTCCGACTGGTTACATGGCTGCCGAGAACTGCGAAATCACACCCAGCGACACGGTCGCGGTTTGGGGCTGTGGTCCCGTTGGGCAATTCGCCATCCAAAGCGCTTGGATGCTGGGTGCCAAACGAGTCATCGCGATCGACAATGTGCCCGAACGATTGGAAATGGCTCGGTCGGTGTCCAAGGCGGAAGTCATCGACTACGAAAAATCGGATGTGTACGAGACTTTGCAGGAGTGGACGAAGGGGCGCGGACCGGATTGCTGCATCGATGCGGTCGGGGCGGAGAATCACGCCGCGGGCAACTTGCAGTCCGCATTGGATGATGCGAAGACAGCGCTACATCTTGGATCAGATCGGCCGCACGTGCTGAACGAGATCTTCCAGTGCTGCCGCAAAGGCGGCCGAGTGTCCGTGCCTGGTGTTTACTTCAGCAGCGTGAACTTGCAGTGGGGAACCGCGATGAACAAAGCATTGCAGATTCGTTTGGGCCAGACTCACATGCAGCGTTACCTCACACCGTTGATGGAAAAGATCACCGATGGCAAGATCGATCCATCGTTCGTGATCACTCACGTCGAACCCTTGGACAACGCCCCGGAAGCGTACAAGAAGTTCCGAGACAAAGAAGACGGCTGCATCAAGGTCGTCTTGAAGCCATAACGATGGGCGGGGACTTTGTTCGAAGTGCATTCATGGAAGTTTGAGCGAGCAATGATCGTACTTCGCGTGCCCCACGATGGACTCAGGTATGATGCCGACGGGCGATCAAGCTCGATGGCTCAATTCCAAGTCCAATTCGCTGAGTTCCAGATGCGTCACTAGATCGTTGTCTTCCTTCTGTTGCTGCCCCTCTGCACCGTCCCGGCGTGTTCGTCCGAGGCACAAGTGGAGTCTTTTTCGAAGGCGAAGGACCCGGAAACGCTCGTCGATGCGCGGCGGGGCTTCAACACAAAGATCGTGCGGCAGGAGGAAGGATCCGTTCTTCCTTATGTGCCGATCGAGAGTGCCTTTGATTTGGTGCGTTACAAGTCTGCCGTTGGGCCGCTGGCTGCGTACGTCACGAAGGATCCGGGGGACGGAAAACGTCATCCGGCAATTATCTGGATCACAGGTGGTGACTGCAATTCAATTGGTGATGTCTGGACGCGGCAACCACGAAACAACGACCAATCGGTAGGCGGTCATCGCCCCGCTCGTGGAGATCATCGCCGACGAAATTGTCGCGGGGCAAATCAAGCTCAACCGACAATCACTCCTGAATTTGCGATGAGGTTGATGTCATCGCGAGAACTAGGCTTCGTTGGACTGACAATCTGAATCATTGTTTCTCTGGCTGGAGACCATGCTTCTTAGCGAATTGCAGTAGGCCCGGTGTCAGTGAAGCGGTTGTTCCTGAGAGGATGTCAACCCAGTCCTCGATCGGATCCATCGCGTCTTCGAGTTCACTTCGAGTTTCGTAGTCACCTCGCTTGGTTCGGTTGACGATGCTGTCGTAGTAGCGTTTCAATTTCCTTGCCAACTGATTGGCCTCTTTGATCTCCGGGGCAGTCGCTGCTTCCACCAAGTGTTCGTGGATGAGTTTGATGGGCAGTCGATACTCCAATTCGTAATCGGCATTTTTACGATTCGAATGTTCGTCGTCTGACTGGTGGACTTGCAGTAGTTCCACTGGTTTGTTCGTTTCTTGCCAAAAAGGGTTTCCGCGAAGGATATTTGTCAGTTCTCCGAATGGGCGAAACAGATACCAACGATCCGAACGTTGGATCGCTAGGAAAGATCGCACGTTGTGAATGTGCTTTTCCGCATGGTAGCTCTTCTCGGTTGTCAGTACCGTGAACACAACGCATTTGTCATCAACCAGTCGCTTTTCCAGCTGTTTAATGCTTCGGATGCGAACAAGATCTCGGAGTGTGAATTGGAATAGCTGTCCGCCGGGGAAGTTTTTGTCCTTTCCGAACGCCCCCGTTTCTAAGAAGTAAGAATCAATGGCGTATCGCTCGATGGCAATGCTTGGGAGCAACAAGGGACGAATGGCAGGGTCGACCAACAGCATTGCTGCCTGATCGTCCCCGGCGTTGGAGGCGGCCACCATCGCGTTCAAGGCTGCCTCCGCGGATTCCGCCCCGTCCAGCAATTCGACCACGTCCGCAGGAGCAGAAGGTTCATCGGCCAGTGACTTGAAGGAGCCACACATCAGAACCATGAGTGCAAACACGAACAGTCTGCAGGAAAAGAAATGTGATCGCATGATCGGTGTGCCCCTCACTGGAAAGAAGGTGCGCTAAGTCGCCTGGGGCGGTCGCACCATGGTCATCACGACATCGAATGGTTGGCACCGCGCCGATTGCGGAGCCATGTCAGATCGTCTGTGCGAAGTGGAAACGTGAGGCCGAGAGGTTTTCCATCAAGTACACCCGGCGGGGTTCGAACCCACAACCTTCGGCTTCGGAGACAGTTTCGGCTCGGTGCGAAAACCAAACGTTTTCCCGTGTCAAACGCACGTTATCACCCCCGTTTGACTGACGCAAGGCGTTGCATTGAATTGCATCGTATTGCAGGGCCTGGCGGTATTTATCATTTTCCGCGACACGCAAAACGGTAGACAAGCCGGCTCATTTCGGTTCAGTAGCAGAGGCGGTGAGCTCTGCCGCCCTCGCTGTCGCCAGCGTGTTCGACTGAATGTCAATGATAACTTGAATAACTTGGCCAGTCGCGGCCATCATCCATGCACCGAAGGCCATGGCGGCTGACGTTGCGAGGCACATCGCAAACGGTACTGCT
>NZ_JBICHO010000479.1:0-8182 GCF_043100905.1 Rhodopirellula sp. JB055
AAGCGAACAAACGCGAGCGGATTTGTCGGCGGTGGTCGCTGCCGCGACGACTCGCACCCAGCAAGCGTTGCGATGCTTGGAAGAATACGGAAAGACAGCGGATCCAGAATTCGCGGCGAGCATCGAGTCCATTCGCTACCAGTGCTATGCCACGTTCCGCGATTTGGAATTGAAGGTCGCGAGTGTGAACGATCGTTCACGACGGATTCAAGAGGCGAGGCTTTATGCCTTGATCGCTTGCGAGCCTGACGCGGAACATTTGGAAGCCCGGATGGATGAGTTGGTCGATGCTGGCGTCGACGTGATTCAGCTTCGCGATTCAAGCGTGGATGATCGGACTTTGTATCAGCAGGCCAGTCTGGGAGCGGTCATTGCGAAGCGACGTGGCGTTTTGTGGATCATCAACGATCGAGCCGATATCGCTGTGGCGGCCGATGCGGATGGGGTTCATGTGGGGCAAGAAGAAGTGCCCGTGGATGCGGTACGGCGCGTGGTGGGGCGGGATCGTTTGGTCGGTTTGTCGACGCATGACATCGAGCAGGTTCGCGAAGCCGCTGGAACCACGGCAGACTACATCGGGTGTGGGCCGACCTTTCCTGGAAAGACCAAGTCATTCGATCACTTTCCAGGTTGTGAATTCTTGAAGCAGGTCAGTGACGAGGAACGAACGAGCGATTACAGTCTGCCGGCCTTTGCGATTGGAGGCATTGGACTGGAAAATGTCGAGAAGGTCGCTCAGTCGGGGATCGGCCGAGTTGCCGTCACGGGAGCGTTGGCTTCTCATGAAGGCCTGCACAAGACAGCATTTGGCATCCGAGAGATCTTGAAACGCGTCCCGCTTCGAATGAGGCCCGACTCGGGTGAAGTCTCTTCTGTTCCGGACTGTTGAGCCAAGGAAACGTTTGTGATGATTCGTCGATTCCACGTTTGTTCAGCATTGCTTGTGTGGATGCTGGTCGCCCTCGCAGCGCAGTCCAATCTGTTGGCGGACGAACCTGTGGTCGCTTCGGTTGAGGTGGCAAACAAGATTGAGTTGGCTGACAAGGAGTTGACCGAGAGCAGCGGGATGGTCTTTTCCTCGAAAGATCCAACCTGCATATGGTCACACAATGATTCGGGCGATCGGGCGAGGCTGTTTGCTTTTGATTCCAAGACGGGCGAAACGACTGGGCATTGGGAACTGCCCGGTATCACGGCGGTGGATTGGGAAGACCTCGCGATTCTTCCGCCGCTTCAATCGGATAGGCCGGCAAGGTTGGTGATCGCGGATTGCGGTGACAATCAACGACAGCGTGACCACATCGAGCTATTGATCGTCGACGAAATGGATCCGCGGAAGTCAGGAGAGGTGGCTAGAGATGACGTTCATGTGCTCCGCGTGAAATACCCGCATGGTCCGCAAGATTGCGAAGCGATTTGGTTTGACGAACCGTCCGGAGAACTGATCTTGTTGTGCAAGCGATTCACGCCCTGGGTGGGGCTGTATCGGGTTGCATTGGTGAATGGTTCGAGTGGCAGGTTGAACAGAGACATCGAGGCCGAATTGATCATTCGGTTGCCCCTGGCGTTGGCCACGGCAGCGGATCGGGATCCAGCAACAGGCGACGTTTGGGTTTCAACGTATTGGCAAGCGTTCCAATTTGCCAAGGCGGATCACGCAACGTTGAAGCATCAGATGTCTCGGACTCCCGCGGCATTCGATTTACCAAAATTGAAACAGATCGAAGCGATTGCAGTCGATTCAAAATCAGATGTGTGGGTCACCAGCGAAGGCAGCCCAGCTCCATTGGTTCGATTGGACGTTCGCTGAGGAGCAATGGGAAATGCTCGCAGGCGAGTTCGCAAACGGATTGGTTTAGAAACTTGAAAAGAGAGACGGATGTTTGAAATTGAACTGAAATTTCGCGTCGCCAACGTCAGCGAACTTCGCGAACGATTGGCGGAGAATGACGCGGTGTTGGTGTCGGAAAACGAAAACCAAGACACGTATTACAACCATCCGTCACGTGACTTCGCCAAGTCAGGCGAAGCGTTGCGAGTTCGGCGTATCGATGGAACGCCGTTGGTGACTTACAAGGGGGCCAAACGACCTGGAGCGGTCAAGGCGCGCGAGGAGTTGGAGTGGCGTTTGGATCCGGGTGATCCCAACGGGGAATCCATGGAGACGTTGTTCGACCGACTTGGTTTTCACAAAGTTGCTACGGTGACCAAGCAACGAGAAACGTTTCACTTGGGATCACCCGATCCGATGACGGTCACGATTGACCGCGTGATCGGGTTGGGGGAGTTTGCAGAGATCGAACGAGTGTTGCATGAGCGTTTTCCCAGCGATGAGTCGGTGGAAACGGCTCGGACAGAAGTGTTGGATCTTGCGACCGCATTGGGGCTGAAAGAACCGGAAGCACGAAGCTACCTTCGAATGCAACTGGAGGCAGCGGAAGACTGAGCGAATCGACGCGAACGGCTGCAACGAATGTTCGGAGAAATCATCTTTCGCCGATCACGCCTTTCAAAGCGGCGGTTCCGTGTGAGTCGGGTGATCATTGGATGTTTGGGTTTGCATCCTCGGAGGTCGATAACTGTTTCATGGCACCGATGAAATCAACTTCGCGGCGGTGACCTCCCATCCATCGCCGCCATCGGATTGATTTGACAACACCTCTCCAACGGAATGATTCCGCCATGACAAAAAAAGACACCTTTCGAGTCGTTGCTCGCGGCAGTGACGGTTCGCTTCAAATTCGCGATTACGTTTCGCTCGATCCTTTGACCGATCACCACGAACAGGTTGGCATCGACGACTGCAGCACCGACCTGGCTCTGCGCGGCATGCCCGTTTTTCGCGGTTTGATTGGGCCGATGCCGGAAGGCAAGAACATCGTTCGCTACGAAACGCCAGAGGTGTTTGAAATGCTGACGAAGGAGTGGGGCATTACCAAGCCGAAGAAGCGACGCCGGCGTGCAAGCGAAAAGAAAGCAGTTGAAGCGTCGAGCGACTCTGCAGAACTGGTCTCGTGATCGACGCCATCTCGGCGAACAAGTGATCCACCGCGCCGCTCGAGCGATCGAGCGGCTGGCGTTTGGCGGTACCTTCTCAACATCCCCTGCGGCAGGTCCGCTGAGTGAATGAGCGCCCAGGCAACTTTTTCTTCTTCTGAAGAGCATCCTTCTTCAATCTCTTCTGTTGCCTTCTTCGTGTTGCAGGCTTCTTTGCACGCGTTTCCAGCCCACCGGTTTTGTACCGATGCTGGCTTCGCCGTGAAATTTTCTGGATGTGATCACGTTCACACGTTCGAGAAGCTGTTCAGGCTTTTTTATGTGGTGGGATGTACACCAGTTTCAGTTTGAAAGCTTTCGGTCGTCGCTGTGGAAGTGCGATATTGCGCACCTTATTGCGGGATAAACATCCGTTACCTGCCAGGGGGGTTGTGCTAGCCTCAATTCGCTCGTCCCGGATGACCGCTTGCTGAGTGGGGGGAGAGCTCGCCGATTGGCGATTTATAGAATCAATGGTGAGGCATGACCGTGAATGAATCTGCGAACGAGCGCGCTGGTGTTTGCTTGCTGGCTCGGAGTTCCAATGAGGAGGGAACGTCGGATAACCTGAAAACGCTGATTGAATCCGACTCGGATTGGCGTGTCGAGCAGTGTTCTTCCAGTGACCAGTTGTTGGAACGGATTGCGAGTGGCCGAATTCCACGTCCAGGGTGTTTGGTGGTGGATGTCGACTTGGTCGGAGACGGGTTTCAACATGTTCAGAAGGCGTTGTTGGAATCCAATTGCAGTCTACCGCTCATCTTGGTTGCAGGGCAGTTGTCGTTTGAAACGGTAATCAATGCCTTTGAGAAAGGTGCATGGGGCATCGTTTTGAAGTCGTTGGAAGAGGGGCAGAAGTTCCGCAGTTCATTGCGTGGTCATATTCGGCAAGCGATTGATTGGGATGGCTTTCAAGTTGGCATGGAAGAGGCCCATCGTAAGCGCAACCGAATTCTAGAGGGGCTGACGGAGCGTCAACGCAAAGTGCTCAATTGTGTGATGGAAGGAATGCCAACGAAAGCCATCGCTGCCACCTACAGTGTATCGAAACGATTGATCGAGTTCGAACGCAGTCACTTGTTGTCGGCGTTTGGCGTGGCGGGAACCGCTGAGTTGACAGCGGTTGTCGGCGAACACCGAATCATCGAGCAATTTTTGGATTGCTATCAACGAGTGGATTATGGCACGCAAGGGCGTTCATTCCGACGCCCACTGGGCCTGCGCGGGGCCGCATCAAGATCTTTAACCCATGCGGACGAATAATCCTTCATCCTTCCAATACTCGACCAGGATTTACCGGGGCAGATCGAAGAGTCTGAGTTTTTCTTAGTGCTCGACGATCGGGAGATTTTGGTCGAGTATTTGGTTGGATGTTGCGGGCTTGATTTGCGATTGTCCAACTGGTCTTCGTGAGGATCAATCGTCGAAAAAAGAATTCCGACTCGCACACCTTTGATGCGTGTTTTCGACCGAACGCATCGGCCTCACCGGTTGACGTTTCCACCGTCGGCGGTGGTCGAACGGACCATCCCTGGGAACCAGTCTTCCATGGTTTGTGTGATTCCGCTGAGCGATTTTCTGCGGATGGTTGGCGCTTCGATTGGCCCGTCGACTTCGATGGTCCACAGTGTGTAGCGGTTGTCTCTCAGCGGATTGACGACTTTGCTGAACAGGTTCTGCGGGCTGACGCGAGTGTTGAAGGACATGTCCACGTGTTCGCGGCGACTGAGTGTACCGCCTCCCTCAAGAGCGACGAGATCACCCCAAAGCACCAGGCGGTTGAAGTTCAGGTCTTCACCGAAGATTGAGAATTCAGTTTCGCCGTTGGTGAAAGCGACATCTTCCGTGGCTTTGATGCGGAGCAAGTTCAGGACTTGGACCAGATACGGCAGCTGGTACAAGTTCGCGCCGCTGATGCTGCCTCGACCGTTGCCTTTGAGCAAATCCAAATCGCCCAAGCGTCCTTCCAGGTGGGAGTCGCCATCGAAGCGACCGGTGATGCCGGTTCGGTGCTGGCCAATTTCAGCGAGGCAGGTTGCGATCTGGGCGTTGGCAAGTGAAGCGTCGATTTCGAAATCGCCACTTGATAGCAGCGTGCTTCCGCTGAGGCTGAGTTTGCCTCCGAACAGCGCACCGACGATGGGAACGCCGCTGCCATTGGGCTCTGGATTAGGGGATGGCAGTCTCGCGTTTTTGCCGAGTCGAAGTTGTTCATTGGCGATCGAGAACGGTCCCCGTAGCGAAGTGATTTGCAATCCGTATGCATGCATCGAATCCAGGGCAATGTTTCCGACCGCTTGCAGCACCTCTGCATCGCGAACGCCTTGGACTTGGATTTCGCCACGAAGCGAATGGACGGGGCCAACGTCAGAGATTCGGTTGCCTTCGAGTTGCAGCAACAGGTCCCAATCGATCACGGGGGTGGATGTGTCATCGTTGGCCAGCAGCAAATTGGTTTTACCACGCAGGCTGATGGGGCCTCGCAAATCGAGGGTTCGCAGTGCCTTTCCGACTTGCTCGGGCATTGCCGCAATCAATTCTTCGTCGGGGACCAAGCGGCAACCGCTGTGCAGGTCCATCGCAAGCAACCAGCGTCCAGATGGGTGCTGAGTGCAGGTGCCGTCGGCGACCATCTGAGACCCGTCGTGGCGTCCCCGAAGATTGCTGATTCGGACTTGGTTGTCGCGGTACTCGACGTGGCCACCCACGATGTCGATGCGATAGGGAACCGCGACAGGGCGTAGGCTGAGAGAATCCGGTGTCACCTGCTCGGACTCGATTTGGTTGGCAACCAAAGTCAGGTCCAGCGGTTCCGCTCCAGATTGATGGATATGGACATCCAGTTGGTCGAGGGTTCCACCGGGGGACAGCGAGTCCCAGATGTGGCGAGTCGACTCGGGGAGTGAAACGCGAAGCGATTGGTCCATCGAGAGATCGGCGACTTTGAAACGGAGGTTCAGTTCCGAGTCAGAGAGTCCTGCGTTGGGCGTGGGAATATGATACAGCCCTTCGCATTCCACTTTCGCGGAGCCAGCGTTGTTGGCCGTGAAGCCGATCATACGAACCAAGTCGTCTTCGATTTTGACGCGGCCTTTGACGTTGTAAAGCGGGTAGGGAAATTTGTCGTATCGAAGTGTTCCGCCGGCGATGCCAAAATCGAATTGACGGGAAGAGTTGCCTCGGGGATCCGTTTCGAGCGTGGCAGTGGCCCACTCGATCGCGCCGCGTGGTCGCAATGAGCGGACAAACTGTTCCACCTTGGAGACGGATCGTGACGTGCTCATTTGGGTCGGAGCACGCGATGCGGTGCCCATGGACGACGCGCTGGAATCACTCTGGCGATTTTCGCGAGGGGTCAAGGCGGTGATCAGAGCGTCATCGATCAGAACCGCGCCTTCGGTTTGAATTTTGATTTGTTTGGTATGGACCTTCGGAGCATCGGGATCGATTCGGACGGGGACTCGAAAGTCACACAGCAAACGTTGACCGCCTGCGCGGCCGGTGAGTTGTTCCGCGGTTGCGAATCCATCCTGGATCCAGATGGTGCCGACGAGTTGTTCGACGGGGTATGGGAACTTATCAAATTGCACGTCGACACCACGAACATCCACTTTGGATTGCAGGTCCCATGCTTTGGAACGAAGAGGGGCCGGGTTGGTGGCGTGGGCGGTCAAGTTCAAGCGGCCGCGGGCTTGGAACTTTTGCCACAGCGTGTGCAGCTTGCTGGGCAACACTTCCGCCAAGGATCGGTCCAGAGTCAATCCTTCGCCGGTGAAATGCAGGTCCGTCGCGCCCAGGTCGAAACGGGTGGAGGATTGACGCAGGAGTGCTGCAGAACCTCGCAGCGTGCACAGTGCGTCGCCAAACTGAGCTTGTGTTGGGAACAGTTTGATTTCAGTCGGGGTGATTTGAATTCGTCCGCGAGCTTGGCGGATTTGTGATGGCAAGCGCGGGTCGTTCAGGTTGCCGTCGTGCAGCTTGAGGTCGAGATGAAACTGGTCATGGTCGTTCTGCTTGGTGTATTCCGCCGAGAGGTCGCCCAGCAGGCTGACGCTTGAATTGGATGGCAACCAGTTTGAGATTCTTGAGCGGACTTTGGCGATGACGGCATCGTCGATGTAACAACCGTCGATGGCGGTTTTGACTCGCAATTGTTAGTTTGCACCGTACACCAAATTGTCAATAGCCAACTAAATCGGACCACTGAAGTTGCTGTCGCCACGGGCGAAAATCAGTTTGTGTTCGTAGGTTTGGTTTGAGATCCCGATTGCGTTTGGTTTGGAGGTCTCTGTGGAGATCGCGATGTCTGACCAGCGAAGCTGGATCGGTTGAATGCTGGCCGAAATCGGCCGTGGGCTGGCGTCGTTGGAGCTGGCATTCTCTTGGACGCCCGCGTCGAACGTCAGGTTGGTCACGACCTCGTACAGATCGATTTGCGGGCATGGCGGGCCCATTTGTGGCAACGGAAGAAGCGAAGCCAGCGAGAGCGTGTTGTCGTTGGCAACGTGCAAATTGGTGGTGACGCCCTCGACCACAATGCGGCGGGTGGATAGGGGGCTGTCGCCTGCCATCCACTTTTGCGGGTCCAAGTCCGCGAAGACCGTGAGCCGGTCGACTTTGACGGCCGGTTGTTGGGACCACCATTTAGAAACCAGGTTGTTGCGGTTGGTTTTAGGTGAGATCTCGATCGACTCAAAAACCAAGCCGGTTCCGGGTTGGAATGTGCCACGTTTGATCTTGACGTCCCAGTCCTGATAGTGGGAGTCCAGCTTCGCTTCGAGATAACGTCGGGCTTGTTCGCCGACGGTTTGCGGCAGCAGCGACCGGACCACGAAGATGGTCAGCATGCACGTGATGATCAGCACCACTGCCGTTTTGAAACGGCCGGCTTTGCGGCGGGGCGGGTGTTCCTGACCAAGTTCGGCCAAAGGGTTGTCTCCTCCTTGAGACAATGATGAGCTAGCTGCCCGATCCTACCGGGTCATTTCATCGCCCAGCCACCCCAAAAAACTCGCAAAACGATAGATCCAAGGACTCTGCCAGGGGGATGACAGGCTGGTGGATACCGAGAAGACTCTGGCCCCTAGCAGAACGAGCGAGAAACACCGACCCTGAATCTTTTCGCTCAGCGAACACAGAACCGGAA
>NZ_JBICHO010000480.1:0-3420 GCF_043100905.1 Rhodopirellula sp. JB055
GAGTTGAGTGTCCTCTGTCACCCCTACGGGGTTTTGGTTGTGAGGGTGGGAGTGCTGTTCCGGGGCCTGATGGCCCCGGCAATGGCTGTGTCGGCCCATCCGGGCCTGCTTGCTAGCCGTGCGTAGCTGGATTCGCCAGAATTCAGATGCTCCAGATGGAACGCGACCGAATTCTTGGCGAATCCGGCGACGGCATGTTCGATCTCTTGGCGAATCCGGATGCGTTGCGTGAGAGGCCCGGAGGGCCGGCAGAGGATCTGCCGGGGCCGTGAGGCCCCGGTGCATGAATTGGCCAATGCACCAAGCCCTGACGGGGCGACAGAGTTGAGTGTCCTCTGTCACCCCTTCAGGGTTTTGGTTGTGGGGGTGGGAGTGCTGTTCCGGGGCCTGATGGCCCCGGCAATGGCTGTGTCGGCCCGTTCGGGCCTGCTTGCTAACCGTGCGTAGCTGGATTCGCCAGAATTCAGATGCTCCAGATGGGATGCGTCCGAATTCTTGGCGGCCTCGGTTACGGCATGTCCGATCTCTTGGCGAATTCGGATGCGTTGCGTGAGAGGCCCGGAGGGCCGGAAGATCCTTTGCCGGGGCCGTGAGGCCCCGGTGCATGGAATGGCCAATGCACCAAGCCCTGAAGGGGCGACAGAGCTGAGTGTCCTCTGTCACCCCTTCAGGGTTTTGGTTCCAGGGGGTGGGAGCTGTTCCGGGGCCTGACGACCCCGGCAATGGCTGTGTTGGCCCATCCGGGCCTGCTTGCTGGCCGTGCGTAGCTGGATTCGCCAGAATTCAGATGCTCCAGACGGAACGCGACCGAATTCTTGGCGAATCCGGCGACGTGTTTTTATCCGAACCAGCGGTCATCTTATTCAGAATGCACCGAGAGGAACACTGATTCGAAGCAGACGTTTCTATTCGCCTTCACTTTGGGCGTCCGCGATCGCGCCGTCTTGGGCTTCAATGGCTTCCCAGTCGATGCCCTCGGGGGCAGTCAACTTTTCCGCGTCGCCGTCGCCCTGTGAACAGGCCGGCACGCCCAGCAGGCTCAACGCGAAACACAAGGTTGCAATCATTCGTGTCAACTTCATCATTCGAATCCTTCAATCGTTTCTTTCGAGGAAATGGACCCCAAAGCTCCCCACAACCCGTAGGGGCTCTTTTGTCCAACGGTGCCATAGTTCTTTGAAATACTCTGCGCCTGTTGGTTGCCGGCTTCGATGGAATCGTTGATGAACTTGACCGCTCCGTCGGCCAACAAAACATGCACGCCGCCTTGGTGGTGACTGGCGGAACTGAAGATTCCTGATTGCCACGAGGTTCCCCACTGCATCGCACAGGTGGGCGAATTGGGAGGCAGCACGGTGTTCATGCCAGTGATCATCAAGTGATAATTCCACCAACGTCCACCGCGAGAAGTGCCGCCGCTGTTCCACAGCGTGACGCTGCTCTCGATGAACTGAGGTCGTTGTGGATCGACCACTGCCGTGCAGATGCTCAGATCGGATCCCATCGAATCGTCGTTGGGAAAGTACGTGCGATTGACGACGGATCCACCCACACTGCGGTCGCCGAGGTCGGTCATGATCTCAGCCATTGCGATGGTGTTGGATAGTCCATCGAGAACATCACGGAACTTACGCGGTTCGTCACGTTTGAACAGCCCACGAAAGACCCCTTGATCGGCCCATTGGCTCGACGGTGGATAACCGACTCGCAGGAGTGCGTCGCCATGGCAAAACGCATAGTTCGACATTCCAGTTCCCAGTGGTGACATGCCTGGATCCGATGGGCATCGAAACGCGGGTGTTTGCATCTGGTACGGATCGTATTCGTTCAAGTCGACCCAGGGGCGGGGACCGAATGGCGGCCACAATCCAGCGGCGTTGGCGTCCGTTGGTGTTTCACCGGGTTCCGGCATCAATGGGTTGGACATCATTTCCCAAAGCCCCTGTTGCTCCAGGAATGGCAGCAAGCCGATGTTGGCACTGAGCTGCTTCAGAGCAGGCAGTGACGGCCCGGTCCCGTTGGGCGGCAGTCGGCTGAACGCCGCGTGGTAGTTGTGCAATGACAACCCGATCTGTTTGAAGTTGTTGCTGCACGACATCCGCCGAGCAGCTTCTCGAGCCGATTGAACGGCGGGCAGCAACAGCCCAACCAAAACACCGATGATAGCAATGACGACCAACAGCTCGACGAGCGTAAACGCATGGCGATTTTTGTCTGTTCTCACAAGACTCCTCCTTTGAATGAACGAATGAATCAATGGCGCTGCCTGGAACGCGGCACCAGAAACACGATGAAGCTCGTGCTTTGTCCAGAAAGAGGGGGGGAAGCCAGTTTTTGGACAGGATTTTCTCATAAAAGCCCAAATAGGTCGTTTTAGTTGTCCAAAAAGTGCCGGCTTGGACTCTTTGATTGCATGAATCCGACGAACAGCGTCGCTGATTCAATCCATGGATCTCCATCTTGCGACACCAGAGAAACGATGAAAAACAACCAAATTGGACGACGTGGCTTCTTGCGAGTGGTTGGAGGAGCAGGAGTGCTTTCCGCCACGGCCCCCGGTTACCTTCTGGGAAGTGAACGTTTGTCTTCGGAGGCGAGTTCAGCGGGCGATGGCGTCTTGGTCGAGGCCAGCCAATTCGACGATTTGGGTGGCTGGAAACTGGATACTCAGCACTACCAGCAAATGGGCGGCTGCTATCTTTTGGCTCATGGCATGGGGAAGCCGGTTGCCAACGCGACCACTCACGTCACTCTGCCTGATGCAGGAACTTGGCACGTATGGGTGAGGACGCGTGATTGGTGCCAGGGCGAATGGAAATCTCCAGGGCGGTTCAATGTGTCGGTCAACGAGAAAACTCTGACGCCGGAATTTGGAACAGAAGACACAAAATGGCATTGGCAAAATGGTGGTGCCATCGAGATCGATGACCCGGCCAAGGTGAAGATCGAGCTGGCTGACCTCACCGGTTTTGATGGCCGCTGTGATGCGGTCTATTTCTCCAAGTCGTCCTCGCCAATGCTGCCCAACGACGCCGCGGATTTGGTCGCTTGGAAAGATCAACTCACCGGCCGTGCTCAGTTGGAAGTCAATGAACTCGAGTTCGACTTGGTCATCGTCGGCGGCGGAATTTCAGGTTGTGGTGCGGCGCTGGCCGCACGTTCGCAAGGGCTGAAAGTGGCGTTGATCCAGGACCGGCCCATTTTCGGCGGCAATGCGTCCGAGGAAGTTCGTGTGCACACGTTGGGAATCCACGGTCGTGCCGCCGGGATCCTGAAAAAGATCGATACGGAACACTATCCCAACGGCAGCGCATTGGCCCGCAAGGATCAAAAGAAGCGAGAAGCCGCCATGGCCGCATCAGGCGTCGAACTTTTCGCGGGACACATCGCATGTGGATTGTCCAAGAGCGATGGACGTAT
>NZ_JBICHO010000481.1:0-5925 GCF_043100905.1 Rhodopirellula sp. JB055
ACCTAGGGGAATTCGCTACTTCATCCCCTACATCGTCTGTGACGACAACTCGACGCTCGGGCACACATTCCTCCAGTCTCGACTCAACGTTGCCCCCCGTCGCTATCCATATTGGAGGCAAGGCCTCTCGATATCCAGTCGGTGTCACTGGTTCGTGATTCGGTCCCGTCTTAGGGAAGGACGTTATGACCCATTCACTGACATTTCCATGCATGTCATGGATGCCAAGACTGTTTGGGGCCTTCAAACCAACGGGCTGGACACCATCGGTTTCCAGGTCGAAGAACGCCAAATTCCGTAGCTGCTCCTCTTTCCAAAAGTACCCTGTGCCTCCGGCTTTACAAGCTCTCATCCATTCCGACTCAAGTGGCAATCGGTAGGGCTGATCCGTCAGCAGACTGAGCCATTTCGTATACTGCTTCGCCGCAAAGAGTGTCATCGAAAAGGCCGGGCAGTCCAAAGATGCAACCTCGGCAAACCGATCTCGCGGATTGTAGACCTCGGTTGGAGCGGACACGGCATCCACCGAATCGACCTCGTTGAAATCAGGTCGATTTCTGTTTGCTTTGAAGACGCCGTACATCGCCGCGTACTCGCGATACTCTCTGAATGTCACCTCGCATTTCCCAATCCAGAATGGTTGCGACCTTTGGTACAGATCGCCTGGAACCGGAACCATCTCGAACTCGATGTCAGTCCCGGGAATGAGCTGCTTGTAAGCAACCATGAACCCATGGTCTGATTCGACGACATGTCCCTCTTGTGGCCTTGTCGCCACGAGGCCCTGATTCCGTGGGTCATCGGCGTTCGCAGGAAACATCTGCAGAACGCCAAACATGACAACTCCCAGTGTCAGCCATGCACTTCGGTCAGCGGCCACCACTCTGACCATGAACAGCGTGAATCCATCCAGCGACCAATCCGGCTGCACTGTCTTTCTAGGCTTCTCCGGCTCTCTAGGCTCCTCCGGCTTTCTGGGATTCTCCGGCAGCGGATCGAGGCCCACGTGCGACTTGGGTGGCGAATAGAGATTCATCACGGTAACGGATACCCCAAATGGGACACGTGGAAAGGATGGGGGTCACTGTTGGGTTCGGGGAGGGCGATCGTCCTTGCTTGGGTTTGAAACGGAAGCGGAACGATCCCGCTGGTGGACAAGACGGATTGTCAGCGGCAGGCGGATCCGTTGCAACGATGGTTTCGATTTTCTGACGTGAATTCGGTCAGGACTGAGGGGAGAAGAAGTGACATAGGTTCAACCATTTCAACCGTCGAGAGCGTTCCGGATTTCAGCATGCAGTGCTGACCGGCTTGGGTATCGGTTCTTCAGTTCATCTGCTTTGCTGCGAGCGAAGATTGGCCCGAGTGCTTCCTGGACGAGCTTCAACTCGGCGGCTGCCCGACGATAGGCGGAGCGATTCCGTTCTCCTACCGCCGCGTCAATGCGGCGAAAGGTGGCATCGGGATGCTCTGCAATGATCTGGAGTTGCTGTTCGTGCTTTTCGATAGCCAAACGTTCGCGTTCCGCTCGCCCGCGAGCTGCTTCGGCTTCCGATGCCTCACGTTGTCGTCGCGCGCTTTCATTGGCAAGTCGCCACAGTTCGGTGCTGCTCCTTCGGGATAGCAATGCGGATTGCGATGGGAAGAATTGAGCTGTCAGTTCACGCAGCGTTCGTTCTGGCTCACCTTCCGGGCTCAGCAAAATGCGTTTCAGCGTTTCAGCCAACTGTTGCTTGCTGCAAGATTCAATCCATTCGTCGAGGTGTTCCTCGCCGAGCGATGTGTCTTGCATTTCCGCTGAGCCTTCCGCCGCAGCCTCCAACAGAAAACTGTTGACTTCAAGGTATTCCCCCAATCGATCCAGACTCGGGTGTGACTGCTTCAATCCTGGAGGCACCGGTGGCTCTTCGTCCTCTGAACTGGCTTCCGACTCCCCACTTTCATCGTTTGGGTCAACGACTTCCCAGCAACACAGCCCCAGGTAGGCAAGATACAACGGTCGCATATCACCGCGACGGATCATATGCCAAAGTGCCTCGAAATCAGAGGCCAGTGTCTCGGCGTTCCAAATTGGCTCGAAGGTTCCTGCATCACCTTCGGGCTCGATCACCAGTAAACCGCCAGTTCCGGTCTCATCGGCTTCCCACCAGATTTGCTCGCCATCGGTGTAATCGTCGACCTGCTCCGAGAATTCAAACCCGTCGGGAAACCGCATGCAGAGAGATCGGTTTCCAAAGTTGGAGTAGTGAACGTGCAGGTCATAACCACGGCGAAGCATCTCTCGCCAGTCACCACGAAAACTGCCAAAGTTGTACTCGTTCGCAAAACGCCACTGGTCGACCTCGGCTCGCGACGACTGCGCTTGCATGAACTCGATCGCGTCGGAATCCAACGGTGACTCAATCGCGCGGAATTCAACCCACTGGTACTCTGACATCGGATCTCAATTTTCAGTCACTCAAGGTTCGAATCGAAGATGTATCTTCTTGATTCACATCGCAATAGAATGCACCTCACATCGGCAGAGTGCAACCGATCCCAAAATTGGACGAGTCAACCGATGGTGGAAAACGAGCAACGGGTGACCCTGGTCGTCATCCGCGAACGAACGGAGCAAACATGGCAAAACCGAAACGCAAACTGACGGCAGCCGAAAAACGAGCCAAAAAAGAACGCAAAAAAAAGTACCAGTGGATTTTCATCAACGGCAAACAAGTGCGTGTCAAACGTCCGCCGACCATTGACGGCCTTCCCGTCGACGAATTCATCCTCCGAAATGCAGACCCGATATGGCTGCACCAAAACGGAATGTGGGAATACATTCAGCCAGAACCGATTCCGTTTCCTGGTGAAGACGAAGTGAACGCGGCATTCGATGCCGCTCACCAACAAGACGCGATCGAAGAAGAGTGAACTATTGCATCAGTATTGACGAATGCGAAATTGGTACGTCTGCTTCCTGAAAGCCGTCCGATCGCAGCATTGTTGGTTGGTAGTTCATCTTCGGTTGGTGTCCTTGTCCCGACGTGTCCGAATGCATCCGGACTTGCAGTTGATCGACGACCGCGGCCTGGACAACACGACGAGCGAGCGAAAGGATACGTCGAGCAGAGTCTTCGGATTCGCATTCCCCAGTCGCTAGCACACCTCGATTCGATAGCGTGAATGTCACACTTGCCTCTGGTGCTAATCGTTCGACAGCGCGATTGAGCGATACAATCTTTCGACGTTGAACCTGGTCATCGGTTAGCTCTTTGACTCGCACCAAGTGCCGCTGCGACTTCGCTCGCTTCTGAGTCGAGTCGCCTTTTGAACGAAAGAAAATTTCGACTTCAGTCGTTCCGACAGCCGTTGCGGCAAGTTTGACCCTATTGCCTTCGGAAATGAAGACCTCACAGACCGATTCGTCAGACCTTTGGACCCGAATGATATGCATCGTTGAATCGATATCAAATCCGACTGGCAGCTTTTTAACCTCGCCCAGTTTCATCTCGACGGTGTTTGTTGGCGACTGGGTAGGTTCAAGAGGCGGAAGAGGCTCGGGGCGCGTTGCCGGGACCGACCTGCGTGAATCAGACACCAATGAGACGCCATGGTTCTGAGGAACGCTCTTGTTTGCGGAATTACCTTGCCGTGCAGTCGAGACGTGGCCCGCGAAACGAGCGTTTGCGAGAAAGGTGGAGTGACTACCAGAAGACCATTTCGTTCTCCGTTCACGACTGTCGCTTGCTATCGGCGATGAAGGTTCCGCCGGCTTCAGTCGTTGAAGTCCAATAGCATCCTGCACTGGACCGCCGCGTGAGGCCACTGCCTCCAGCGATGCATTGCTATCAGGTTGTTGTGGCGCAGTGCGTTTTTCGCCTGCTTCAGCGGATCGTGTCGGTGTCGATGTCGGTTGCAACGCACTATCAGGATTCAGCCCTTGAGTGAAAGCGGCAAGTTTTGACTTTGCAGCACCAAGCGGGGCTTTCGCCGAAGCGTTCAAGTCTTCTTGCTCAACGGTGACCAACGACCACAGAAGCAAAACCGAAGCAAAACAACTTGCGAATGCAATCTTCAGCTGATGAAGTTTCATTTCAAACAGGACAAATTCGAGGAGAGAGCGATCCGATGCACGCGGGATGCCACGTGCGATTGTTGAGCAGGCACCCCCTCTACAGGACATCGGCAACACTATCCCGCAGTATTAGATAAATCGGTGCAATCCGACTCCGCAATTTCCTGCAACATCGACTCCTCGGCGCGACGGAAAACGAGTTGCAGAAGGGAGTCGCTTGAGGGGGCGAAGCGATCGGGGTATTCGGAAAACACTTGAGATTCAGTCTGAATTGTGTTGCTTGCTTGAAGATGGCAAGCTTCCCTCTGCGACAACTTTGACCGACAAAGGTCAAAACCAAACGCGTGGTTTGATGTCGGTCAACAACACCGACTGAAAAACGGAATTTCAACCGTCGTACGCGAGGGAAGGAACCGCTCATTCCTGCCCCCCCACCTACCTTCGGCGGTTTGTATTGTTCTCGTCTCGGTCGCTGAAGAACGGATCGACGAGGTCAGGACGCAATGGTTGTCCAAACGCCTGATCGTCTCGGACAGATCGATCGTTGTTGGACCGGGAATCGGAACCAAAGTTCGAACGCTGGCCAGACCTGGAGTTGCGGCCAGAATCACGTTCTGATCGAGAGTCTTTTCGGTCATCACGATCGCCGTCATCGTCGCCGATTGAAAAGTCGATGTCGTCCAAGTGGATGTCGCCGGTCGTGATCGCGAATTCTTGCACGGCGATCGTGGTGGCACCGTCATCGACTTGCGAGACCAAGTGAATTTCGTATTCGCCAGTCCGCAGGCCATCCTGGACATCGAAGCTGTAGTTGCCGTCGGAATCCGTTGTCGTTTCCGCCACGACTTCACCATCGCTGACCAACTGAACGACTTGATCGGCAACCCCTTGGCTTGCGTCACTGCTATTCGAGTTGCCGTTGGATCCTGACTTGCGTTGATCAACCTTGCCCGTTCCCTCGTCTCCCGTGGTGACGGTTCCGGACACCGAAGCACTGAAGAAGAACACGTCGTCTTGCAGGTCGGTCAGATCCGTGTTTCGTTCCACGATGTCGGCCAACGTGGTGCTTTCGATTTCAGCGAGCGCAGACCCGGAAAACGTGTTCTGGTACCAGAACCGATCGGCATCGCGAAGACACTCGAACTGATCAGCGATGATGGTCTGGAACGTTTCCCCGACACTGGCACCATCCACGTGGTCTTCGACGAGTCCGCCCACCCACAAATCGATGTTGTCGACGGAGCCATAAAGCTCTTCGAGATTGGCTTGGACGTCGGGATCGGAGGTGATGTCGGCGAAGCTTTCGACCGGATCCAGCCCGTAGGCAACCCGGGTGGAGTTGTAATCCGACAACCCGTGATCTCGGCCTCGTTGGATATTCAGACTCACCAAGTCAAACCCGCCCGAGCCGGGAGGTCCGAACAGGAAATTGCGGACGCTGTCGACGACCTGAATGTCCAGTTCCGACGATGGGTCGGACGCCAGATACTTGATGATCGAATCGATGCCGTTCTCGGACACCGCTTCCGGATTGGAGAACGCTTGGCTGAGCGGAATCTCTTCGCCGATCTCGTTGCCCTCGTTGTCGAGGAACTCAACGTCATCACCCAGCAAACTGTGCCCGAATCGGAACGCTGCGGTCGAAAACTCATTGGCAATCGTTGGGTCGACGGTTGAGTCGTACCCTTCGTAGTCGCGCAAGGCGTCTTCACCCAAGACAGCCGGCAACCAGTCGTTGTAGGTGATCGCCTGCAGTTCCGCGACCACGATCGCACGAGCTTGCTGATAGATTTCCTCGTCCGTCAACGTTGGATCGGCGGCGGAAATTTCTTCTGCCAAACGATTGTGTTCGCGGACGAACAAGGTTT
>NZ_JBICHO010000482.1:0-21287 GCF_043100905.1 Rhodopirellula sp. JB055
ACTGAATGTCGCCGCCGCCACCGCGAAAAATGTGAGTGAGCAGTTGCCGTGTTTGGTCGCTGATTCCAGGCGAATTGCTTTCGCGTGGGCCTGCCACGTTGAGGTTCGCGGGGCGAACTTTGTCGAGCCAGGTTCGGATTCGCTTGGCAGCCGTCTTGGGGGATGACAGATCAACCGCCAAATACGGTCGCGATTCCCGGCCGCAGATTCGCTTCGTCAATGCGGTGCCGCCCGAGATTTTGCCGCGATACAAAATCAACGTTGCATCGGTGTCGATGACATTTTGTTCTGTTCGATCGGGATAATGTCGGGACGCGTGTTCTTGCAGCAAGTAACGATCGGGGATGCGACCGTCTTCCGCGATCCGCCCTGCGGGACACCATCCGCCATGCGGCAGGTTCAGTTCAATGGCTGCGTCCAAGGCACCACGGTCGACTCCCGTTTGTCCGCCGGAAATGATCCAGCCGGGACCGAAGGCGTCGGTCGTTTGTGAGGCGGCATTGGGCATGCGGCGATGATAACACGCCGTCTCGATCTGGGAATCGCGAAGGTTGCAGCGTTCGGTGTGGCGTGATGTTTGATGCTCGTCGGCTAGGGCGGGTCGTAGCCACCTGGGTTCCAGGGATGGCAGCGGCCGATACGTTTGATGGATCGCCAGGCACCGCGAATCGCTCCGTATTTTTGAATCGATTCGATGGCGTAGGCACTGCAGGTTGGAGTGAATCGGCAACTCGGCCCCATCATCGGGCTGATCACGACTTGGTACCATCGGATGCACAACACGAATGTTGAGATCGCCAATCGTGACAGCACGCCACGTGGGATTGGCGGTGGAGACTCCGGCGCGACCTCCGCCGGGTCGAGTTCATCGCGTTCGAGGTTTTCTCGCTCTTCCTGCAACCGATTTACCATGTCAACGAATGATTTGAATCACCAATCCACAACCGAACAAGCTGACTCGGGGCCACCGGAGCGAACGCGACGATCTGCGGTCGTGACCAGTGAAACGGATCAAAGTTTGGTCGCCCCGTCGGCGTTCATTGCTCCCAACGCGACTGTGTTGGGGGAAGTGTACATTGCCGAGGACGTTAGCATTTGGTTTGGGGCGGTGATGCGAGGCGATACGGAAAAAATTGTGATTGGCCGGCAAAGCAATGTTCAGGACCAGTGCGTTTTGCATTGTGATCCCGGAATGCCGTGCGTGATCGGAGAACGCGTGACCGTGGGGCACTCCGCCGTCGTGCACGGTGCGACCGTCGAAGACGATGCGTTGATCGGAATTGGCGCGATTGTTCTCAACGGCGCCACCATCGGTAAAGGCGCGATCGTCGCGGCGGGGGCTCTCGTCACTGAAGGCACGGTGATCCCGCCAGGAATGCTCGCGGTGGGGACGCCCGCGAAACCGATCAAGGAGGTGAGCGAATCGCTTCTGCTGCGTTCTCGCGAAGGGGCTCAGCACTACGTCAAGTTGGGCCGTCGTTATCGCGAGGAGTTGACCGATACAAACGTCACCGCCCGCAAGGTCGATTGAAACGCACGGATTTGATGGTTTGGTTCTTTGAACCCGCAGAGATTCTTTGGGGTGCGCATGGAGGGCGTCCTAGTGTTGGGGGAATATTCTTTGAATCTCCTTTTAGATTTTGTGTTCCAACATGTCAGCAGCACCCATTCCGTGGAAACACATTCGCAATGTTTTGGTTTTGTTCGCACCGGTTTGGTGTGGAGCGGCCGTCTTGTTTGGAGTGCTAGGACTAGGAGCCGCATTGTTTTCAAGCGACCGCTGGGCGGCGCGTCAGCCGCTCGTGCTTCGCGACGAAGCGACTGGAGCGGTGGATCGTTTGGGCCGGTTTTCTAGTCAAACGGATTTGAAAGCTGCTCAGGAAACGTTGCTCGAAATGGCTCGCAACCCAGAAGTGGTCGCTGCCGCGCTGCGTGACATCGGCCCGGTGGATGGGGAAGAGGATGAGTCCTTTCCATCGACAACCTTGGTCGACACCGTTGCCAACAAACGCGTCAACGTGGTCGCACCGCAAGGCAGCGAATTTGGCAACAGTGAACTGGTCTACCTGAAGGTTGAAGCGGAAACGCCGGAACGTGCATCCGATTTTTGCCGGGCGCTGTTAGATAACTTGAGCAGTCACCTGAGGACGGTTCGTCGAATCCGTGCTGACAGCGTCATCATCGAATTGACCAACGCACGTGATTTGACACGCCAGAAACTGGATTCGGTTTTGGCAAAAATGAACGAAATCGAAGTTCGTTTTGGTTCGGACCTCAGCGAATTGCGGAATTTGAACGATGCGATCTCGGGGGATGGTGCCAACCGCCGGACCATGGAAGAGAACGCGAAAGAACTGCAGTTGGCGGAACTTGAACTGGAACGATTGAATGCGTTGCAGCAATTGTTGATCGCCGGGTCGCAAGACCCACGTCAGTTGTTGGTCAGTGGCGATGAGTTGCTTTCCAGCCAGCCTTCGCTTCAACGATTGAAAGACGGTTTGATTGACGCACAAATCGAATCGAGTCGATTGGCCAGTGTGTACACCGAACTGCACCCACGACGACGCTCTGCGATCACCACCGAACGAGAAATCACGTCCCGTATGTTGGAAGAGGCTCGTGCTGCGGTTCGAGCGATGAAGCCAACCTTGGCATTGGCTCGCGACCGAGTTCAGCGACTCCGTGACAAACAGGATCAACTGCATGAAAAGTTGAGCCGGTTGGCCGGCGTGCGAACGAGTTATTCCAAACTCGATAGCGACGCGGAAGCATTGACTCAGCAATTGGCAGAAGCCGAGGCAGCACTCGGGGAAGCTCAAGCCAGCCGTTCCGCTGCTCTTTCGACGAACTTGTTGGCGGAGCTCGGACCACCACAGGTCGGTGACTCACCCGAAGGAATGTCGGGGATCTCGGTCACCTTTGGATCGTTGTTCGCCGGATTGGTTTTCGGTTTGGGAACCGTGTTCTTGATCGCTCCTGGTCCTCAAGGGCCTAGCGCGGGACGTCGGTGGAGCGATCGATTGACCGGGCGTCGCGCAACGGATCACATGCCGCCGGAGGTGGCCGCTCAAGTCGCATCGGTTCCTCCCGATGGGCAAGAACGCCGCCGAGGATCAGACCGAAGATGACCAGTGGGAGTCGTTGAAACTGAATTCTAATGAGACATTGAAAAACACCTCGCCGAGCTGACTCGGCGAGGTGTTTGTCTTTTCATCATGCCGAGGTCAACGCCGTGAAAGCGTCAACGCGGGACAGTGGATCAGGCACCCGTGGCAGGTGCATCGACGCAACCGTCGCACTGGCAACTGTCGCAACTGCAGTTGTCGCAGTCGACCGATTCGTCCAGGCAGCAGTTGCAGCCAGCGTCGCATTGCCCGCAGATGCAGGCGGCGTCGACGGCGGAAGTCAACGAGTCACTTTTCGCAACCGGCTCACCGGCAGCATTTTCGCAGGACGAGCCGGCACAGCAGCTCATCTTTGCAGCGGCGTTTGAGCTGTCAGCCGTCTCGCAGCCATCGCATTGGCAGGTTTCGCACGAGCAGTCATCGCAACTGGTATCGCCGTTCACACAGCAATCGCAATTGACTTCGCACTGACCACACGGGCAGGCTTTTCCACCAGCGGCGGAGGCATTCTCGTTCGATACCGCGCTTCGAGTAGCGAACAGAATCGCGACGCCAACCAACACGGTGGCGGCAAACATCATGGAAGTACGTAACATCTTTGTGGCTCCTATTGAACCGAAACTTCAATTGAAAATTCAAACCAAACTGTCTTTGTCAGCTTCGTCTTGAACTTCAATTCAGCCAGCGGCACAGAAGCACGCAGCGGTCTCGCGACGTCACGGCAGATTGCCATGAAGAATCCAGTTGCTGGTTCCACGAAGGGGAAGGCACTGGGTGCAGAGACTCTTCTAGCAGGCCAATCGGCATGCTGAATGTGACGGGTTGGTCATCGACCGTGAGCACGCGTGAACTCACCCACGAGTCAGTCAGGGCCGACCGGACATCGCAGTCGCACTGGGACGTCCATTGGCAGAGGCATTCGGAACCAGAGTTCGAAGCCTTTCCCTCAGCACAGTCCGATGCGGTCGATTGGCAGCAGGAAGCGGCGGCTGGTTCGGCTGATGAACAACATGATGTTGCTACCGAACCGTCCTGGGTGACCGACGCGGCGCAGCAACATGGTGGTTGCAACATGGGCCAAATGCACAACGCGAGCGCAGCCAGCAAAGCTGGTGCTCGAAGTGCCGTTCGGGTCCACGCGGTTGGTCTCATGTCTTCCTTATACGCAGCGAAGCGGGATCGGGTCGAGTGAAATTCTCGACATTTGCCACAGCAGCTTAACAGTCGAACGTGACCGATCGAATAAGAAATGGCGAAAACACGTCCGGATCCGCCATTTTTCAATCGATGAGGAATGTCAGTTGGCAGGTTGCGGCAGCGAGACGTTCCGAGTCGCGCCGTTGCTGTCCTAAACCACCATTCGATGAATCGCTGTTCCGGGCTTCATGGCTTGAATTTCTTCAAATGTGAGTTCGAGCGATTTGGGATGGTCGGCTGCGTCTGCCTCGTGCGAGCCATATTCGCGAAAGGTTTCGATTCGATCTTTGGAATGGAACCCGATCCAGGGAATGCCGGATTCGCTGTGGATGCGAACGAGTTTCGCTGCTTCGTCGACTTCGACATTGGGGCGGGAGGATTGGTTGCCGGTGGCGTCGAGTTGGAACCAAGGGCTCCAGCGAAGGAACGATGCACTGACGGGTGAAAAGTAGGCTTCTTGTTTATTTGAAAACTTGCGGGTGTGCTTGTTTCGATTGCTCGGCGGGTCGGCAAACGTGAACACGCGATGAAAGTGATCAAACCCTCGCGTCATGATGCCCATGTTGTCGGTGCAGTGAGGCAGTCCCATCGCGTGGCCGGTCTCGTGCAACGTCGCGCCGATCGTTGTCGATGCCAACGCCCAAATCCTTCCGCGGAAAGCGCTGTCATCGTGGACGCGAGTTGCATCGACTGAGGAATCGTCCTGGAAAACTTCCATTGCGGATTGAATGTCGCGAGGCCAACTGAATACCGACGCACTGCCGAACAGTCCCAGGTTGGCTCCGCCGAGCGCGGTGTGTCCGAGCATCGTGCCCGTTCGCGGGTCTTTGCGAGTGTAAGCTGCCAGGACGACGTTCTTGGCCATCGGGTCCGGGTGTTCTTCGTTGATCCAGCGTCGCACACGTGGCCACCAGCGGTTGTTGTCAGCTTGTGCGTAGTAGTCTTGTTTGTCTTCGTTGCCTTTCCATGTGTGCACGATGACTTGTCCGTTTTCGTCATGTTCCAACGCGAAGGTGCGGGGGCCGTAGCCCAGGTCCTTCATTCGTTCGGCGGTGAAAGTTTGCATCAACAAGGCCGCCGTGCGAAGCCGATTCTCGTAGTCCTGAGTGACGGAATCGTCGGGGGTTGCGAATTCGGTTGCTCCTGATTGATCCGTCATCCAAATCAATCGTACGTAATGGGGATTGGTTTGCGGTTTGTAGTGAAGCACCAATTCGGTTGTCGGTGCGGAAGCATGTTCCAATCGAATGATGTTTTTTCCCTCCGAGAGTTCAACCAGCGCCTTGAACCGGCCTCCGTCGGTCAGTGCTTTGACTGGTTTCGCACTGGCAGGGGCTTGTTCGTTGACGATCGTCAATGAGTTGCCGGAAGCAACCGGCATCGTGCCACGCAGCAAGACCACGCTGTAACGGACGACGGAATCTGTCTCGTGGTTTTCGACCTGGATCGCCGCGTCTGATTTGCTGGCAAAGGAATTGCTGGAATAGAGAGCGGCTGTGGCGAAGGTCACTGCGAGACAGATCAAAGCCAGCGGCGTGACGCCGCTCGAGAGGTGAAGGCGGGATCGTTTCATTGAAAACAGACTGTTCAAGGATGGGTGGTTGGACTTCAGTCGTTGGTTCTAAATCGATTCACGTTGGGGTCTGAATCGAAGTTCCGCCAAACTTCTGCATTCGATACTCCATGGAATCTCGGCAATCGCTACGAACAGCGAAACGATTGGCGAGATCGGCAGTTTAATTGGTCATGGCGACGGAATTGAATCGGGCGTCACAACGAGGTGCTTCATTCTCTCGTTGCATCGTTTCATTGCTCGCTGATTTGACATAGAATCCCGATCCGTCCTGTCTTTTTCCTCCACCTATTCTCCTGAAGCGTTGCACCATGAAGGCATTGTTGTTGACCGAGTACAAAAACATGCAAGTGACAGACGTGGACGAGCCCGAGGTGGGGCCAGACGACGTTTTGGTCCAGGTCGAAGCGTGCGGGATTTGTGGCAGCGACATCCACGGTTACGACGGCAGCACCGGCCGTCGCATCCCGCCCTTGGTGATGGGGCACGAGGCTGCTGGTGTGGTGGTTCAAGTGGGCGAGAATGTCAAGGATTTGGAACTTGGGGCTCGCGTCACGTTTGACTCAATGGTGTCCTGCGGGAATTGTGACTTCTGTCGCGAAGGTCACGGGAACCTGTGTGACAACCGGATGGTCCTGGGTGTTTCCTGTGGCGATTATCGACGTCATGGTGCGTTCGCGGAACGTATCTCGGTTCCTCGCCGGATTGTCTATCGACTTCCTGACACTCTGCCGTTTGAACACGCTGCTTTGGTCGAAGCGGTCAGTGTTGCGGTTCACGCCGCTGAGTTGACACCGATCCGGTTGGGTGACACTGCTGTGGTTGTCGGGGCCGGAATGATCGGTTTGTTGGCGGTCCAGGCCGTGCGCGCGGCGGGAGCGACTCAGGTCATCGCTGTGGATTTGAACGACAAGCGATTGGAAACCGCTGGATCGTTGGGGGCGGATGTGTTGTTGCGAGCTGATCAGGTGGACGTGCCCGAAAAAGTTCGCGAATTGACGGGCGGACGTGGGGCGGACGTGGCGTTGGAAGTCGTCGGCGCCACGCCAACGATCAAAACAGCTATCGAATCGGTTCGCAAAGGTGGTTCAGTGACTTTGGTGGGCAACGTTTCACCGACGATTGAGTTGCCACTGCAGTCCGTCGTGACGCGTGAGATTCGTTTGCAGGGAACCTGTGGTTGCAACGGTGAGTACCCGCAGTGCATCGATCTGATGAATCGTGGTGTGATCAACGTCGAGCCATTGATCACAGCCAAAATTTCTTTGGCGGATGGTCCGAAGTGGTTCGACCGTTTGCATGCCGGTGACGCGGAGCAAATGAAGGTGTTGGTATGTCCTCGTTCGGAGTGAGATCCGGAACCCGATGACTTTTCGACGTTGACATTGAAGGCGGCGTGAAACTAGTTTCCCCTCGTCGCCTTTCGCGGACTACCCACTGACCGATTCAGGACAAAAGATGAGCGACCCGTTTGCAAGCCGAATTCGCTCGTATCCCTCTCCGGAACCTGCCGCGGCGAGGGCAGCGCAGCCACGTCGCCCGCTGTCGATTGTCGCGCCGCTGCACTACACGCCGTCTTATGCGTACCCGTTGGTCGTTTGGCTACACCACAGCGGTCACAACGAATTGCAGATCGAGCAGGTTCTTCCGCACGTTAGTACTCGGAACTACGTCGGCGTTGGCGTTCGAGGTAACTTGGCCACCGACGTGAGGGGATGGGGGTTTGATTGGGCGGAAGGTAAATCGTCGATCGCCTCCGCTCGGCAATCCGTGATGGAAGCGATCGAGCATGCGAAATCGGAGATGTCGATTCATCCCGATCGAATTTTGATCGCTGGATATGGAAGCGGTGCGACCATGGCCTGCCGAATCGCGTTGATGGAGCCCGAGCAATTTGGCGGTGTAGCGATGCTGGGGGGAGAGTTCCCGTCCAATCAATCGGTGATGAGAGAGTACCACCGACTTCGCGAGCGACGTTTACCGATTTTGTGGCAGCAAGCCATCAATGGCGTGGATGATTGCCCAAAACAATTGAAGCGTGGCATCCTGGCGGCGGAATCCATCCGGGCTCGTGTTGAAATTCGTCAGTACCGAGGCGATGATGTCATGAACGCGGTGGCGTTGCGTGACATGGATCGGTGGTGTTTTGATAACATCGTCCAACCACGCCCCGAGTCCACCGCGGAAAATTCGACGGTTCGTCCCAGTGAGGGATTGTCACCGATCGATTTCTCCGCCAATTGATCGCCACTTGATGAATACCTCTGCCCAGACAGAAAGCACCACCTCCACCGCGAAAATCCTTGTTGTGGATGACGATGCGGAAATCATCGAGGCGGTTTCGTACGCTTTGGAATCCAACGGATACGAAGTCGTGGTTGCCCGAGACGGCAATCAGGCACTCGCGTTGGCGGAGTGTGAAAATCCACAGTTGATGATCTTGGACATGATGATGCCCAAGCGAAGTGGATTCTTGGTGCTTGAAAAGATGCGTCGTGAAAGCGAATTGCCTGTTCCTGTGATCATGATCACGGGCAATGAAGGCAGTCGCCACCAAGCTTACGCAGAGTTGCTCGGCGTCAGCGAATACATCCGAAAGCCATTTGCGATTGAGAAATTGCTGGAAGCAGTCGAACGCTTGCTGAAATAGCTGGCGAGTTTGCCGGGCTGCCGTGCGCGGTCGGGCTCACTGAAGCATTTGGCGATACATGTTGATCGCTGCGGGGCCAACCAGCACGACGAAGATGCCAGGGAAGATGAACAGCACCAGCGGGAAGATCATCTTCACGGCCGTCTTGGCTGCTTTTTCTTCCGCGATTTGGCGACGCTTGGTTCGCATTGAATCGCTTTGCACACGAAGTGCTTGAGCAACACTCGAGCCGAACTTGTCAGCTTGAATCAGGATTGAGGCGAGTTGTTTCAGGTCGTCGACGCCGCTGCGATAGCCCAGCCCCGAAAGCACTTCGCCTCGAGGGCGACCGAATTGCAGTTGTTGGTTGGAGATCGAGAATTCTTCGCCGATGGCTTTGTGGCTTTTTTGCATTTCTTCGGCCACCTTCCGGAGTGCCTGGTCGAGACCCAACCCGGCTTCCACACAGACAACCATCAAGTCCAATGCGTCTGGCAAACCTAAGAAGATCTTTTCGCGACGTTTGCTGGCAAGGAAGCTCAGGGCCAGGGATGGAATCATGAAGCCAAAGATCATGCCAAGCAACAATTTGATGATCATCCCCTGGGTCAGACCATCCAGGGCAGCGCCGGTGACACCGCCTAGCATCAAGCCGATGCCGGTGCAGACGAGTTGAATCAGTTTGAAAATGATCGGAGCACTTTCACGTCGAAAGCCAGCGTTGACCAGCTTTTCACGCAGCATCCCCATCTCGGCTTCATTGCCGGACACGGAGCTGGCGATGGGTGTCGCAGCCTTTTCCAAGGCTTCCGCGAGAGCTTCATTTTTGGTGCGTTGTTTCTCGTCCGCAGCGATATCACGGATCCCGCGTTTGTTTTCTTTCAAACGCTCGAGGCGTGATTCAGCAGGGGCTTGGTTGTCACCGCCCACTTTGCTCAGGACGAACCAAGCAAACGATGTCACCGAAGCAAAAATCGCGATGGTGGTCAGAGTCAACGGGCTGATGAAGCCGATGAGTTCGGAAGCGATTGAGAATGTGAACATGGGACTGGGGTGTGCGAAGTGCGATGAGCGAAAGAAAGAAGAAGTGCGAAGCGAGGCAAGGTCTAGACTTTGATCGTGATGATCTTCTTGATCGCCAAGGCACCGAGGACCTGAGTGATCAAGGCCATGCCCAGTGCGTAACGTCCGAGTTCATCGGTGAAGAGCATCAGCACGTATTCTGCGTTGATTTTCAACATCACCAGGAACAGCACAGGGGGCAGAGCGAGCAGCACGGCACCGCTCATGCGGCCTTCTCCGGTGAGGGCTTGGATGGTTCCCAAAATTTGCAATCGTTCGCGAACCAGGTGCCCGATCTTGTCGAGGATCTCGCTCAAGTCACCCCCGGTTTGTCGCTGCAGGATCACGGCGGTCGCGAAGAATCGAAGGTCCATGTTGGGGACGCGTTGTGCCATGTCTTCGATGGACTCGTCCAGCGGAATGCCGAACTTCTGTTCTTCGAAGCAGCGGCGAAATTCGGTCGCCAAGGGAGCTTCCATTTCTTCGCCAACCAAACCGAAGCCGGCGTTGAGCGAGTGACCTGCACGCAGCGAGCGGCCGAGCAATTCCAACGCTTCTGGAATCTGTTCGCCGAATCGCTTCAGTCGTCGTTTGCGTTTGAACAGCACGTAGAAAACTGGTCCACCAACAAATGTGGCGCCGACAATGGGGCCGAGCAAGATTGGCACCGGGGTCACAACGCACAGCAGGACTCCGGCGGAGAAGCATGCCGCGCAGATCATGGCGAACTTCGTGACCGTCATGTCAATGTCCGCCTGTTCGAGGATCTTATGGACTGCCGGGATGCGGTCCATGATGATCTTCAAAATGCCGGTCGTGTCGTCCAAGTCATTCAACAAAAAGGACTGGGAGGCGTTCTCGGACTCTGCCCCGCGTTTCCCGTGAGCCAATTGGGCCAAGCGATCTTCCGTCGCGGTCGTTTCTTCCGAAGGCATCAAGACAGATGCACCGAACGCGATGAGCGAGGCAACAAAGACCCCAGCGGCGACGATGATGATGATGGATGACATGGGAGCGTTGATTGAAAAGGAGAGTCGAGCGTAAGTTATCGAAGAGTGCTTCTGAATCGATTCGCCAATCGTGTTGCCAATGAATTCAGCGTCACGATCGGCGGTTCGAGCTGACTAGGCGTCCATCATGACTCGTTCACGGAACGCACTGGCGGGCAGTCGCACGCCGGCGGCTTCGAGTTTGTCCATGAAGCTGGGGCGAACACCGCTGCAGACAAATTGCCCGTGGGCTTTGCCTTCGGAGTTGATGCCCTGTTGGTTGAATCGGTAGATGTCTTGCAGGATGATCGTGTCTTGTTCCATCCCGACGACCTCGGTGATCGCGGTGACGCGACGTGGGCCGCCTTGCAGTCGGTTGGCCTGAATCAGCACATCGACTGCACCGCTGACCTGTTGTCGAATCGCTTTCACAGGCAATTCGAAACCTGACATCATGACCAGTGTTTCCAGACGAGCGATCGCGTCGCGAGGGGTGTTGGCGTGAATCGTGGTGAGCGATCCATCGTGACCCGTGTTCATGGCTTGCAGCATGTCGAGTGTTTCACCGCCACGGCATTCCCCGATGATGATCCGCTCAGGACGCATCCGCAGGGCGTTTTTCACGAGGTCGGTCGCGGTGACGGCCCCATTGCCTTCGATGTTGGGTGGTCGAGTCTCGAGACGGACAACATGGTCTTGTTGAAGCTGAAGCTCGGCCGCGTCTTCGATTGTCACGATTCGGTCTTCGTGGCCAATGAACGAGGACAGCGTGTTCAGCAGAGTCGTTTTACCGGAACCCGTACCACCGGCGATGATCATGTTCAGGCGAGCTTTGATGCATCCTTCGAGCAGCATCACCATCTCAGGCGTGAACGCTCGGTAGTTCAACAGGTCTTCTAGTCGCAGCGGGTTGCTGCCGAAACGACGAATGGAAACCGCGGCACCGTCGAGAGCCAAGGGTGGGATGATCGCGTTGACCCGAGAGCCATCTTCGAGACGTGCGTCGACCATCGGGCAAGTTTCGTCAACACGTCGGCCGACTTTACTGACGATTCGGTCGATGATCTGCAGGAGGTGTTTGCCGTCGCGGAATTCCACGTCGGACTTCTGCATTTGGCCGCCCTTCTCGACATAGATGTTCTTGGGGCCGTTGATCAGAATGTCGCTGACTTTGGGGTCTTTGAGGATCAATTCCAAGGGACCCAGTCCAAACGTTTCATCCAAGACTTCGTCGACGATCCGTTCACGCTCTTGGCGGTTGAGCAGCGTGTCTTCGGCGTCGCAGAGGTGTTCCACGACCATGCGGATTTCACGTTTCAGCGTGTCGCCTTGAAGGTCACCAACACGCGAAAGATCCAATTTGTCGACGAGCTTGCCGTGGATTCGGCGTTTGATCTGCTCGAATTGTTCCTGGCGATTTGCTTCGGGACGTTGGGGAGGCGCTGCTTGTCGCATGTTTCTGATTTCCTTGACAGTGTGTCGGACACCCTCACAGAGTGCCTGAAATGGCTCACCCAACCCTACGACCTAAACAGTGCGCATGCTGCGAAAACGCAACGTGATCCTGTAAAAAAGAACGCTCTGCAGAGGCTTTGCGGGTTATGACGAGGCTGCGCGTTGGAAAAGATGAACCGTTGCAATTTGAAGTGGACTGCTTGGTGCTGGTGACACGCTGGATGGACCTTGGTCGCCTTCGTTGGATCCGGTTTGTGTTCGTGGCTGGTGGGCATGATCGCAAGGGGTGGTGCGACAACGGCCGGCGGTGTGTTTGAATAGTGGTTCGTTTGGTCGAACGTTTCTTGTTTGGAAGATGATGGCTGTTGTTGAAAATTCTGTGAGGGAAGGTTTGGACCGACGCGAATTGCGTGGGACGCTGGACCGTTTGCGAGGCGAACTGCTGGCGCAGCGCACCGAGAACGGTCATTGGATCGGCGAATTGTCCGCCTCGGCGTTGTCGACTGCGACTGCGATCAGTGCGATGAGTGCGGCGGTGCGGTCGGGCGAGTTACCCAGTGCGGACGTCGCAGATCTGCTGCAGCAGATTCAGAATGGGCGTCTTGGGCTGGCGACTCAGCAGAACGAAGACGGCGGCTTTGGCGACACGGATCGCAGTCACAGCAACATTGCAACAAGCTATCTGGTGCTGGCCGCCTGGGCTTTGTCGGATCAAGTCGTCGGGGAAGTGACGGATGCGGATGCGGTCGCGCGTTTGAAGGGCTGGATTGAGGCGGCCGGTGAAATCGATGGGCTTCGGAAACGCTATGGCAAGGACAAAACATTTGTTGTTCCGATCCTGACCAACATGGCCATTGCTGGATTGGTTCCATGGGAGCAGGTTTCAGCACTGCCGTTTGAGGCCGCTGTTGTCCCGCAGTCGATGTATCGATTTGTGGGGATGCCCGTTGTCAGTTATGCGGTTCCGGCGCTGGTTGCGATTGGGCAGGTGAAGTTTCTCGAAGGTGGTGGCTGTTTGCCGCCATGGTCGTTGGTTCGCCGAGCGGCGATCGAACCTTCGATGAAGGTGTTGCTTTCGATGCAGCCTTCCAGTGGCGGGTACCTGGAGGCGACTCCGCTGACGGCGTTTGTGGTGATGTCGCTTTCGGCGAGCGGACGGGCGATGCACGAGGTGACTCGAAATGGGCTGCGGTTTCTGCGCGAGTCGATGTTGCCCGATGGGAGTTGGCCGATCGATACGAACCTTGCCAACTGGGTGACTTCACTCGCGACAACGGCGCTGGCGATGGACCCAGATGATGATCGGTCTTGGTCGACGAACGAACTGATCCAGTGGCAGCGTGGATGCCAGTATCAGGAACGGCACCCATTCACCGGAGCCGATCCAGGCGGTTGGGGGTGGACGGATTTGACGGGTTCGGTGCCGGACGCCGATGACACTCCTGGTGCGATCATCTCGCTTCGGATGCAGGCGACGACGAAGCCCGAGTTACTGGGAGAAGATTTTTCGCGTGAGTGGCCAATGACTCAGACAACCGGTTCGGGCTCTCACAATGCGGCGGGAACATGGCAAGCTTGTGATCGCGGTGTCGATTGGTTGTTGAGGTTGCAGAATCGTGATGGTGGCTGGCCGACATTTTGTCGTGGATGGGGCAAGTTGCCGTTTGACCGGAGCAGCAATGATTTGACGGCGCATGCGCTTCGAGCAATCGCTTGTCTGCCGAAACGGGAGTCTCGGAAACGAGAGCGGGCGATTCAGAAGGGGCTTCGTTTCCTGCGAAAGAATCAGCAGTCCGACGGATCGTGGTTGCCGTTGTGGTTTGGCAATCAGGACCGGTCCGAGGAAGACAACCCGATTTACGGGACGTCGCGAGTGTTGGTCGACGCCAGTCCAGCGTTGGGGCACGATGCGATTTCGCGAGGGTTGCAGTATTTGATCGGCAGCCAAAACCATGACGGGGGGTGGGGCGGCGGCGAATCTGTTCGCGAAACTTTTGAGTTGCCCGAGGGTTCCATCAGTTCCGTGGAAGAAACGGCGCTCGCGGTGGAGGCGTTGGTGAGTTGGTGGGCACGAATTCCGCGGAATGAGGGCGGGCAGGCTGGCTCAAACGACATTTCGGGGGGAAGCCCATGGGATGCGTCGATGCGTTCGTCGCTGCGAGCGGCTATACTTTCGGGCACCCGCTGGCTGATCGATGCTGTGCAACGCGAGCGTCACCAGGTGGCTTGGCCGATCGGGTTTTATTTTGCCAAACTTTGGTATTACGAGCGGCTTTATCCGCTGGTCTTCACGACCGCGGCACTGGGCCGGGTTATGCAACGCGACGAACTACTTAGGTGATTGGCTTGTCGACCGGATCCCCCTCCCTACCCGCATCTGTCCCGCCGAATGAGAACGCATCGAGTGATGTGTCTGTTCCCGGAACCTCCTCGGGGCGTCGTCGAAAGACGAGCCATTTGAAGGAGGTGCCAGAAACGTTGGCCCTGCGGGAAAGCTTGCGAGATCGATGCGCCCAAGTTGCTGCCAAGCTCGATCGTTCTCATCCGATGACCAAGGATGAGATGGAGCAGATTTCCCGCCGAATGCTCGAAGAGGCCGATTTGCCGGAGAGCTATCTTGGCTGGGTGATGGTGATGATCAGCAGCGAGTTCTGGGCCGATGCGCTTGCTTCGGTTCCGCCGGAACGACGGCTGTTTTTGCTGCCTCACTGTTTGAAGCATGCCGAAGGTTGTCCTGCCGAGTACGACCAATTCGGCATGAATTGCAAAGAATGTGGTGCCTGCAGCATCGCGGATTTCCGCTCGATCGCCGAAGACATGGGCTACCGAGTGTTGGTGGCCGAAGGTTCACCAGTGGTGATGAAGATCATTGTCGGCGGGTACGTCGACGCGGTCGTCGGTGTGGCTTGTTTGAACGTGCTGGAAAAGGCGATCGACAAAGTTTTGTTGGCAGGGATTCCCTGCATGGCGGTGCCGTTGCTGTCGAGCGATTGCCGAAATACCAAGGTCGATGAGCCTTGGGTGGAGCGGATGATTCGCACGCCGTACAAGCCTGCCGCGGCGAAAACGAAGAGTTATGTTCACCTGATGCGAGCGGCTGGGTTGCTTTTCGAAGACACCTTGTTCGAGCGACTGGCACCGCGTCAACGGGAAAGCCGTTTGGATGGTGAGGCTTATTCGCCAGGCACTCGCATGCTGGAAACGACCCCGTCTGAAAACGGCTCGCGACCTGCCGTGACCCCTGAACAACTCGAAGGCGTCGACCCGATCGCTGCGACCGAGTCCATCGCTCTGGATTTCTTGGCCCGCGGTGGCAAGCACTCACGTCCATTCATCACTTTGGCCGCGTACGACGCGATGAAGGGGGGGGATGGCACGGGCGCAGACGGAGAAGACGTGCTCAATCGCGTTCCCGATTCGGTTCGGCGGGCGGCTTTGAGTATCGAGACGTTCCACAAAGCCAGCCTGGTGCACGACGACATTGAAGACGGGGATGCGTTCCGTTACGGCCAGCCCGCTGTGCACCAGCGATTTGGAACGGCGACGGCGATCAACGTCGGCGATTACCTGATCGGGCTCGGGTACCGATTGCTCAGCCGCAACGTGATGGGCGACGAAGTCGACGCGGAAACGCGTGTCGATTTGCTGGATTCTTTGGCCGCCGCGCACGTTCGTTTGTCGGAAGGACAAGGTGCGGAGTTGCTTTGGCGAGACGCGAAAGATCGTCGCTTGACGCCACTGGATGCACTGAAAATTTATGCACTGAAAACCTCGCCGGCATTCGAAGCGGCTTTGTACAGTGGTGTGCGAATGGCCGGTGATGCTTCGGATTTGGTAGAGCCGATTCGCAAGTTCAGTCGGAATTTGGGCGTGGCGTTCCAGATCATCAATGACTTGAACGATTGGGCAGGCGACGATTCAAACAAGTTGACTGCGGGTGCGGATGTGATCGGTGGACGCCCCACTCTGTTGTGGGCGTTGGCGTTGCAGCACCTTGATGAGAGCGACAAGGAACGCTTGCTCGCCTTGGCAGAACCTGATTGCGAATTGTCGGATCGCGAACGATTGAGCACGGCACGCGAGTTGTATGAAAAAGCCAACGTGTTCGAGATGAGTTTGCAGTTGATCGAAAAACATCAGGCTCGTGCGGAACAAGTTGCTGACGAGATCGAAAACGAGAATCTGCGACGTCTGCTGTACTTTTTGGTCGACACCGTTCTGGAGCGTCCGGAAGCATCAGGCGATGCTGAAAATGGGGCGTCGGCAAATTCGCCGGCGGTCGTGAAGATCGGTGTGGTCGCTCGCTAGTCGTTCGGCGTTGGGACTTCGTTTTGTTCTTGTTCGAACGAACAGAACATCAACCAATGTGGACTCCGTTTGAAAGTTGCTCATGCCTCCTGGTTCACCATCCTCTGAGATCGAAACGTTCAGTGAGTCCGCCGAACAGGTCGATTTGAAATCGCTGTTGAAAGAGTTTTACAGCGATTTTGGGGAGTTGGCCGAGTTTGAATTGGCGACGGACATTCCCGAGCCTTTCGACACATTGCTGAATCATCAGTCTCACATGACGGTGACCGTCGAGCACTATCACGGGGAGCCTGTTGACGTGGTCGTGCATCGCCGCCGCAATCGATTTCGGGACGGCCGAGTCGCTCAGGCGGTGGATGTCGCCAAGCCGGAAGAGTTGGATGCGACGGAGGCCTACACTCGAGAGATCACGTTGGTCACGCGAGACACTCAGCAGGTGGTTCAACACGGGATTGTTCGGCTGGACCCGTCCGCTCTTTCGCGGTCGGTGTGGCATCAGATCGCCAGCGGGGAGATTCCGCTGGGGAGGGTGTTGATCGAAAACAATGTCCTTCGGCAGGTGCAGTTGTGTCGCCTTTGGAAGGTCACCGCGGGAGAACGACTGGCTGGACACTTGGGTTTGGCGATCGGAGATGTTGTGTACGGGCGGACTGCTTTGATCCGCTGCAACCATCGACCAGCCATTGAATTGTTGGAAATTGTCCGTGGAAACGGCCCTGTTGGTTGATTCGGTGCGCGAGAAGGAGGGGGTAAGGTCCATCGACTGCTTCCCCCCAGGGGGCGGTGCGTTAATTGACACAAGGAGTGTTTTTGTTACGATGCGAATGTTTTGAGGGTACGAACCCGTCTTGTGGCCGTTCAAGTTGCGAGGCGTTTCGAACTCAAAGCAAGAAGAGTCGACAAAACCCTCCACCAATGTTGGATCCCACCTTTCACCGACCTTGATCGCCCTGATCGAGTTTGGTCCCACCCTTTTGGGTTTTACTCGTGACGTGCCGTGAAGGCTTGATCACGGTGGACCCCTTTCCCGCTTCAATTGAGGAGCATCAGAGACATGCGTTGTCACGGAAACCCACTGACGCAGCCCGGCATGTTTGATCGCCGAGGATTTTTGGTTGCGGGAGCAGCCAGCGGTCTTGGACTGAGTTTGCCTCAATTGCTGATGCGAGAAGCATCCGCAGAGATCAAACAGTACGACTTCGTCAAACCAAAAGCGAAGAGTGTCATCCACATTTTTCTGCCGGGCGGATTGGCTCAGCAGGAATCCTTTGATCCGAAGCCCTACAGCCCGATGGAATATCGTGGCGACCTGGGCACGATCAAAACCAACACGGGGGAAGTGATTGGAAGTGCAATGCCGCAGTTGGCTAAACGAGCCGACAAGTACTGCGTCATTCGTTCGATGTCCCACGGGGAAGCCGCTCACGAACGCGGCACGCACAACATGTTCACTGGGTACAAACCCAGTCCCGCGCTGAGCTACCCCAGCTTTGGCGCAGTGGTCAGTCACGAGTATGGCCCACGCAACAATTTGCCTGCCTACATCTGCGTCCCGAACGTTCCCAACGAGTACGCAGGAACCGGGTACTTGCCCAGTTCTTATGGCGGATTCGCACTGGGAGCGGATCCCGCTCGGAGTGATTTCCAAGTTCGCGATTTGAACTTGGCCGGCGGTGTCGATGAAGCACGTTTCATGCGACGCAAACGCGCCTTGGAAATGGTCAACCAACGGTTCGTCACCGGTACATCCGCCGACAATGTTGGTGCGATGAACACGTTCTACGAGCGTGCTTACGATTTGCTGGATACGCCAGAAGCCAAAGCCGCATTTGATCTGTCCAAAGAAGACGACAAGACTCGTGATCGTTACGGTCGCAATACGGCTGGTTCGCGAATGTTGATGTGTCGTCGTTTGATCGAAGCCGGTTCACGGTTGGTCACGATGACCTACGGTTCGTGGGACATGCACACCTCGATCACATCGGGAATCCGCGGCCAAATGCCTTCGTTCGATCAAGGTTTGGCAGTCCTGTTGGATGATCTCAGCGAACGTGGCTTGTTGGACGAAACTTTGGTCATGGTCACCAGTGAATTTGGCCGGACACCAAAGATCAACGCGGACGCAGGCCGAGATCACTGGCCAAAGGTTTTCAGCGTGATGCTGGCCGGCGGCGGCGTGCAAGGCGGCCTGATTCACGGTGCATCGGATTCGACTGCATCGGAGCCTGAGCTGGATCCCGTTTCGCCCGCTGACTTGGCAACGACCATGTATCGCTTGTTAGGCATTGTGGCAGACAAAGAGCTGATGGCACCTGGCGATCGGCCCATTGAAATTGTTGATGGCGGAAACGTCATTGAGAAAATTTTGACCTAAGTCTGGCTTCTTGCCACGACTGGTCCAATCCCACCTATCCCGCCCCGCCTCTTTCCACCAAAGGTTTGTTGTGATGTCACACGACAATCTCCCTGCTTGCGCAGACCGAACGCCATTCCGGTCAGCCTGCCAAGCCAAAAGGCCTCAGGCTGCTTTGGTTGCTCCCTCTGCTTTCCCTGTCGTGAACAGGCTGTTGCTTGGCTTGGTTGCGGTCATGAGTGCAACGCTCGCGGCCGGTTCCGTATCGGCGGCCTTTCCGAAGATTTCCGACATCCGACCGCTGGGAGTGGTTCGTGGGGAAGAATCCACGATCACGCTTCACGGTAGTGCTCTTGGCGACGCGACGCAGGTTTTGACTGACCTTCCAGGAGTTGAAATCTTGGAAGTCAAACCGGTCGATGAGAAATCGGTGACGGTGAAGTTGAAAGCGGATGAAAAGCTTGCACCTGGGTTGTATCCAATCCGATTGGTGACTCGGTCCGGAATCACGGATCTGCATCTGATTGGTGTTGGGGCGATGCCAATTGTCAACGAGGTCGAGCCCAATAATTCGTTCGAAGAACCCCAAACGATCGAAATGGACCGCACGATCGAAGGCAATGTCGATCGAGAAGATGTGGATTGTTTCAAGGTTCACTTGGAAGCCGGGCAAAAGCTTACTGTGGAAATCGAAGGCATTCGATTGGTTCAGGAGCTTCGCAATCGAAACATCTTGGACCCTGCGATCGCGATTTTGAATTCGGATCGTTTTGAAGTGGCGGTCAGCGATGATTCTGCTTTGCTGCAACAAGACGGCTTGTGTTCGTTCACTCCCGAAGAGGCGGGTGATTACACGATCGTGGTTCGTGAGAGTTCGTTTTTGGGGGCCAGCAAGGTATGCGGGTATCGATTGCACGTGGGATCGTATCCTCGTCCTGTGACCGTGATCCCGTCTGGTGGCGTCAAGGGAGAGGTCCTGGAGGCGAAGTTGGTCGATGTGGACGGCACGGTGACGCAGTCCAGTGTGCAACTTCCCAGTCAGCCTGTTGAGAAGTGGCCTGTCACTCACCAGGATGATCGCGGGGTTTCACCGTCTCCCAACTGGATCCGAGTCAGTGACGCACCGATTGTCACGGAAACGGAACCCAACGAAGGGCAGTCTCAGGCCTCGCCGGGACAGTTTCCTGCGTTGCTGTGTGGCGTCATCGAAGAAGGCGACGTTTACGATTGGTACTCGTTTGAATGCAAGAAAGGCGATCGCGTCCGAGTTCAATTGCACGCTCGCAAGACGTTGCGTTCACCGCTTGATGGTGTGATTCATGTGTTCGGTCCTGATGGAAAGACACTCAAGGGCAGCGATGACATCGGTCCCAATCCAGATGGGATGGTCGACTTTGATGCTGCGGCTGATGGCAAGTACTTTGTGCGGGTTTACGACCACCTGCGCCGCGGCAGTCCTAATCACAACTATGTCATTGAACTGAGCCGTCGTGAGCCCTCATTGGAACTGACTTTGAAAGAACTCCGACGCGATGAAGCGATGGTGGTTCCGGTTCCCGTCGGAGGCCACAGCGCGATGGTGTTGACGGCGCGGCGAAACCGATTCAACGAAACGTTTGAAGCCTTTGTTGAAGGTTTGCCAGAAGGCGTGACCGCTCAAACGTTCCCGATGCCAGCCGGTCGTGTTGAGATCCCGGTTGTTCTCCATGCGACCAAAGAGGCTGAGCTTGGTGGTGCCTTCTTTGAAGTGGGGGGCGTTGGCAAGTTGGGAGATCGTGAAATCCGAGGTGATTTCAAGCAGCACCACAAGATGGTGTTGGGCCAAAACCGGCGGGAAATGTTTGGATACGACACGGAAAAAGCCGCGTTGGCAGTTTGTGAAGCGATGCCTTTCGAAGTGGAGTTGGTGCAGCCGAAGACTCCCTTGCTTCGCCGCGGCAGCAAGGATTTGTTGGTTCGCATCAAACGAGACGAAGGCTTTGACGGGACGGTTTCGTTTCGCACGCTCTACAACCCGCCCGGCGTCGGCGTGAACAATAGCAAACGCATTGAGAAGGGCAAAAACGAGGTGATCATTCCGATCACTGCCAATGCCAATGCCGCACTTGGAAGTTGGCCGATGGTGATGCAGGTCAGTTTCCCAACCAATCGCGGAACAGCAACGATGTCGACCGCGCCAATTATGCTAGAGGTCGAAGAGCCCGTCTTCGATTTTGAGTTCCCGAAATCAGCGGCTGAACAAGGCGCCGAGACCATGCTCGCGGTTGGGATGACGAAACGGCGAGACATTGAAGGGGACATTCAAGTTCGCTTGGTTGGGATCCCCAACGGGGTGACCTGCGAAGAGCCTCAAAAGAAAGTGGAGCTCGAATCAGAGGCGGTTCAGTTCATGCTGAAGGTTGCACCGGACGCGAAACCTGGCACGCACAAGACGATGGTCGTTCAAACGTTGATCACTCGCGATGGCGAAACGATGTTGCAGACCGACGGCACAGGTGAGATTCGGATCGACAAACCATTGCCGGTCAAAAAGGATCCGCCCGCTGAGAAGAAGCCCGAAGCGAAACCCAAACCGAAGCCCGCCGCCAAGCCGCTG
>NZ_JBICHO010000483.1:0-26723 GCF_043100905.1 Rhodopirellula sp. JB055
GGCGACCTCTTCGGGCAACGACTCCGCCTGCCCCACTCGCTCCGCCAATTCAGCCAAATTGTCGATCCGGCGACACGTTAGCCCCCCAGCGCGACAAAGTTCAATCAACCGCCGAATTTCTCCCCGCCCAGCGCCGCTCCCAGCCTTCGGGCTGGTAAAAATCCAGACCTCGCGAATTGTCCGTTTCGAGTCCACAGCGAGCACAGTCCGTTGAGTTTGGAAAGCAGGTGACAAAAGCAGAATGATGCTTGAGCGGGAAGTGTCAAATAATTTGCATCCACGTGATAGACGAAATCCGCGACGGGACCAGGAGAGACACCCAAAATTGACGTTGGATTCGCCATCCATTCACCAGAGCCTGTTCGCCAGTCACCAATTCGTTTGGCCTCGTTTTTTCGCTTTATCAGAAAAGACATCTCCCACAGACCACCTCCCGCAGGCCCAAACAGAGGCCAGTTGCACTCAAAAACGAGCTGATTCGTTTGCCCGCCCACTTTTTGCGACCTAGGCTTCGACGGATCCCAGAAACACATGCTTCCCGGGCTCCCATTCGCTTCGACTTCACTTTCTCGAGCAATCCTGTGCAACTGCTGCGTCGTTTTTGGGCCCCTGCGATCATCCTTCTCATGGTAGCAATCCATGCTGCCGTGATTGGCTACGTTCGCAGCCGTGTGGCTCGGCTGAGCAACATGCAAAGCTCAGCGATCGAGATTGGGCATCTACGATTTCAAAATCCCAACGTGCCCAACTGCACGTTCCAGTTTCAATTGCATGCCATCGTGGACCCGTCCCGCCGTTTTCGCGGCGAAGAGCGTTTGAAGCTGAACCAGCTTCCCATCACCGAAGCCGCCGAACAAATGCTACGACAGGTGGACGCTTCTTGGTTGAGCGACCCCGCACAAAAAGAAATTCGCGAACGATTGATGGACGTCGTCCTGCAACACCTGGATGAACCCCTGGTTCAACGTGTCGTGATCACCGATTGGTTGTGCTTGCCCAGTCAATCCGTCCCGATGGACAGCAGCTTCACGACCGCCTCGCTGTAAACGCGGTTCTGTCGCTCATCCACCGGTCGCAGCGAGTTTCTAAATGCGTTCTGCCATCAACGCGTCGATCATTCCGTTGCTGTCGGCAAAACGCGGCATCGGGACCCCCAACAAACGGGCTTGCGTCAGCCAAAGATTCGCCAATGGTGTTCCCTCGGGCATGTTGATGTGACGCCCGGACGCAACACGTTTTCCGCCGCCTCCAACGACGATTGGCAAGTCGTTGTATTGATGCGTTGATCCATCACCCAAGCCCGATCCATAGGTGAACAACGTGTTGTCAAGCAGCGTGGATCCGTCGGCCTGCTCGATCGCATCCATTTTTTCTAGCAGGTAAACGTACTGCTCCATGTGAAAGCGATCCACCTTCAGCAAATCATCGATCATTTTGGTTTGATTGTGAGACATCTGATGATGGCTGCGAGGTTGATCGAACAAGCTTTCGAACTTGAAGGGCGTGTCCCATCGTTCGGGTCCCACCATGAAGGTGGCCACATTGGTCAAACCGGTTTGCAACGCCACCACCATCAGGTCGCCCATCAAACGGATGTATTCCCCACGAGGCAAGTAGGCTTCGGGCGGCTCGTCCAACCGCACACGAGACAATTGCGACTTCATTTTTTCTAAGCGATCCATCTGAATTTCGATGGCACGGATCGAATCGAAGTACTCGGCAAACTTGTGACGGTCTTCGTATCCCAAGTGCATCTTTAAATCACGTGCGTCTTCCAATACCAAATCCGTCACGTCTCGGTAGCGATCGATTTCTTGAGTCGAAAACAACCGGTGATACATCTTGCGTGGGTCGCGAATCGATGGGGCCAAGTGCCCGGTGCCGTACCACGAGATGTTGTCAAAGTAGATCGACTCTTTGTTGTCGCGGTGACTGTTGCAACTGAATTCCAGGGTCGCAAAGGGCGTCTCCGTCCCGATATGATCTGCTACCAAATGATCCAGCGTTCGGTCGAGCGGCCATGCGGTTCCCTCCACGGTGTAAGGCACCGCACTGCTCAAGTAACACGAGGCGCACTGGGCATGCACGTCCGTGCCTTGCTGAAACGTGCGGTCCATCCCCGTGATGAGATTGACTTTGTGTTTGAACGGTTCCAGCGGTTCCAGTGTCGGCGTCAATCGATCCAGCGGATCGTCACTGGCGAACGGATTTTGCTTTCCCAAGGACTTCATCACGTTGCCGAGATTGCCTTTGGGAATCACATCGTCGGACTCCCCCGGGAAGAATCCGCGACGGACGACGCCAATGGGCACATAAAAGTGAGCCATTCGCATCGGCACACTGTCGGCCTTTCCCGCCATTGCAATGCTGGGCATCCAAGGCAGCGACAAAGACGCGCCGCCCAAACCACGAAGAAAACAACGTCGATTGGTTCGAATCATGGTCCTGGATTGCTCGCGACTTGCGGGAAGGATTTGGTTTGGAAGGGTTCGCTCAAGACAATTTGTCGAAGCAAGGTATGGATTCGGTACTCGTCCGTTGCGACGGTCGCCGCAATCTCATCCAGCGTGAGTCGATCCGATGCACTCAACGGCCTCGCCAACGCGAAAGTCAACAGGTGGCCTGCCAAGGCTTCGGTGAATCGATCTTTTTCCGCCAGCAACGCGTCCTTGAACTCGACCACGTTTTCAAATGGGTGTTTACGAAGCAACGTTCCCGCCATATCGACCTTTCGGCCATTCTCGTATTCATCTCGCCAACCACCGACGGGATTGAAGTTCTCGAGCGCGAATCCCAATGGGTCAATTTGCTCATGACAGCCTTTGCAGTCCGACCGCTTCCGGTGCATCGCAAGTCGTTCGCGAAGCGTCAAATGCTCCTCGCCTTCCGCGGGTTTTTCCCCCAAGGCAGGCACATCCGCAGGAGGCGGCTCGGGCGGGTTGTTGAAAACGACGCTTGCCAACCAAGCCCCTCGGGTAATCGGCTGCGTTCGTTCCGGTCCTGATGTCATCGTCATCACCGCGGCATTGGTGATCACACCGCCGGTGCGTCGATCTTGGATCGGCAACCGACGAAACCGGATGGCTTGCACGCCTCCACCGTTTCGTTTGGGATCAACCGCCAACTCGCCGTAAGCATTCTCAAGCAGGTCGGACCGATACGTGAAATCAGAATCGATCAATTGCGTGATCGGTTGGTTCTCAATCAACACGGTCTCAAACAACAACAATGGTTCCAGCATCATGTGCATGCTGTCCCGATACTTCAAAAAATAGAACTGCGGGAAATGCTCGCGGTTTGGCACCGATGAAATGATGCGTTCGAGTTGCAGCCACTGCGATGGAAAGCTGTCGCAGAATCGCTTGAGCTTGCGATCACGAATCATGCGTTCGAATTGCTCCGTCAAGACGTCCCTTTGATGCAGACGTCCTTCCGCGGCAAGATCCAACAACGCCTGATCAGGAAGGCTGCCCCACAGAAAGAATGACAAGCGAGACGCGAGCTCATAATCATCGACCTGCGAGACGGATTGCTTCTCATCCGAGGTGTCATACAAGTAGAGGAATCGCGGAGATGAGATCGCAGCCGCTGCGACCGCTTTCATGGCGGTTGGAAAGTCGGTTCCGCGTGCCAGCTTTCGCTGTACAAACTCGCAATAGCGATCCAATTGTGCGTCGCCGACCGGACGTCGAAACGCTCGTGTCAGAAATGAACTCAACCGTTTCCGCACCTCCAACTCGAGATCTGCCTCGGGTTGGGGTGCAACAAAGAACGATTCCCACATCCCGACATTCTTGGAATTGAAGTCGGGACTCTCGGTGATCGATTGCCCAAGCTTCAAAAATGATTCCATCAACAACGGCGACAACGACAAATGATCCGCTTGGTTGTCGTAGCCATGTTCGGCGCGCAGGTCCTGCGGAAACGCGGCGACGCCTGCCAAGCGAGACTCGATCATCTGCGACTTACCAAGCGGCCGACTGCCCGCATAGACTTCATCGGGCATCTTCCCCGAAGCCGGCTGAAAATAACCGCGATGTTCGCGAAGCATCCGTTCGGGCAATGTGAACACGATGCACTTCAAATCAAACAGATCCACCACCGCGTTGTTGTACTGAAACCGATTCATCCGCCGGATCGGAGTGTGCGGTGCTTGATTCGATACCGCGACGGCGGCACGCAACCTCGCCTGCAATTCAGCCAACAATTCCTGACGCATTTCGGTCGGCAACGCAGGCTCATCCTCCGGCGGCATTTCCTCCAAATCCAACACGTCGATCAGACTTTGCAATCGATCCAAATCGTCCGCCACGTTGCCTGCGTTGACCTCTGACAAAGCCACGTCGCCGGCCGGGTCCTCCCCACTGGCGTGACACTTCACGCAATGAGATTGCAAAACGGATTCCAGCGAAACAACCGGATTCGCCAAGGCGTCCGCAGCGGTCCCCTCAGGTTCGGAAGCAGGTGTCGATTCGACCGTCAAAATCGACCCAAACGTCAACGCAAGGATCGCAACGAATTCGATGCATCGCAGCGGAGCATTCCGCATGGCACAGAGTCTTCCACAAGGCAGGAAACGAGCGTGGGGGGAGGGCTCAACAGTGTACCAGAGGTTGTTGCCGGTGTTTTTCAAATTTTTGTTGAGGGGAAAAATCGCTCCACGACGCAGGAACCCCCGACCTCCCAATCTGGCGACGCACCGCCGGCAAAACCGAACCGCTCCTCCCAAGCGAGAAGACCAATGAAACCCGCCATCACTCTGACGATTTCGTTCCTGCTCGCTTTCGCGGCGAACGCGTTGAACGCCGCTTCGATCCCCAGCAACATGCCCGAAACGCGAGCCATCGACAGCGATCTGGCACGCATCGAGCGGGAATGCCTCGCGTTGCAAAATCGCCTCACTCAACTGCGTCAACAAGTCAAAACGGCTCGCGACGGTGTCAGTCATGCAATCGACGCGACCAAAGCCATCAAGGCCACCGACGAGCGTTTGATTACCCTGATCGACAATCTCAAGCCCTACACTTCGGTTCCCAAAGTTCGCACCTTCGCTCGGACGCTTCGCAAGAATCTGCAACGCATCCAGGACCAAATCCAAGCGTTGCGAAAGAAGACCGACAAAGCCGAAAAGGAAGTCCTGCGTCCCGCCAAAGACCGCCTGCGAAAACTGGAACAATCCATATTGGGCGGCGAAGCGAAACTGGCGAGCTACCGAAAAACCGTCTCAACCTGGCGACATGATCTGCAACGCAACGCGTCGCGTGCCCATTCCATCCCCGGCGGTGCAGTCGCGTTTGATGCGACCTCTCGACTGGCTCGGCCAACCGTTCGATCAATCACCAACGTTCTCTCAGAAACACGTCGGTCGGTCGATCGAGTGGGCAACAATCTGACGAAATGGAACACCCCCATCCGAGCTTTCATGACCATGGACGAATCGCTCAGTCACTTCGAAAAGAAACTCGCTCCCGCAGAAAAGACCGCTGCAAAATTGCAAAAGACGCTTGGCAAAAAACTCTCGATCAAAATCCCATTCTCGAAGAAGACCGTCACGTTCAGCATTCGCGACATTCTGGAGAAACCTGGCAAGGTGCTCGGCGTCGTCTTGAAGCCACTTGAAAAACTAGCCGACAAAGTGCTTCAACCTGTCCTGAAAGAACTGAAGCTGGAAATCAAAGCCCCCAGCGGCATCGCCAATCTAAACAGCGAACTCAATCGACTGCCTGCGATCGAAGCCTCGTTGCGACGCGAAGCCAACCAATTGCAGCAACAAATCACCGCGCGACTGCAACAAATCATCCAAAGCTGGAGTCGCATCCAACCTCGTCTGCCGCGGCATTTGACATCGCAACCTCAACCGCCGAAGCGACCGATCACACGAGAACGTCCGGGACAAAATCCCCCCGCCTCAAAGCCTGCACCGGTTCGCGAATTCCCGGCGATGTTCATCCAGCCCTGATGCAAATGACGTCCGCCTCCCGACAACATTCATGCTGCCTCGTCCCTTCTGGATCGAGGCAGCTTCTTTACTTCTTGGATCGGTTTTGCATGTACAGCGCATACTCTTCGATGGTGACGATCCCATCGTGATTGTGATCCGCGGCTACCGGACTCATCAGCATCGATTCCCACTCTTTCGCATCAAGCGACCGGGAACCGTCTCGGTCGTATCGGCCGATGATCCTCTCGGCGTACTCCAACATTTTTGGATTGATCTCCTTGAGCTTCTCGCTGAGTTCAGGTTGCGACTGTTTTGCTGCCACGCTTGCGAAATACTTCGACCACAGCAAAACCACTTCGCGACGAACCTCTTGATCACCCGATTTTGATTGGGCAGTCAGACGATCCTCATTCTCAACAACATCAAAATCCAACAACCCGCCAAGCTGCAAATGAAGCAGGGTCATCGGACCTGTCTCTTCCAGCCGATCCGCGAGCGCCGCATTTGCCTCACCCATATGACTTTTCAACACGTCGATGGCGGGTGACATCGATCGGTGATTCAGTGGCGCACGTCGCTCCGGGGTTTGACAACGCATCTCCAAGTAGTCAATTGCGGCATCAACCTTTCGCAGAGGCTTCAATTCGACTCGGTCTAACAATTGAATCGCAGTCAGACGAACCGTGAGATCGGAGGCGTCAAGACAATGTTCAACTGCATCCTTCAAACGATCTCCCTCATCCGGAATGTTTGCACACGCCTGAAGAGCGTTGATTCGAATCTCGGCGGAGGGATCGCTCACAGACATCTCAAACAATCGATCAACGATCTGTCCGGGGAACTCCGGGGCAGTTTTTGTCGCCGTTGACGAATCGGACGCAGGCTCTTGAAACGCGAAATTATCCGCTTGAACTCCCGCCGCCTGAGCAAAAAAAGCCATCATCAAAACGATTGAACTGCGATGGAAGAGCTTCCACATTTCGGAAATCCCGTTGAAGGCAATACGACAGTCGAACTCGATACAGTTTATCGCGTCCAGGGAAGGCAACGGCCGAGTGTCCCCGGGTTGTTACAAATTCTCTCGCGGAATTGACGTTTCCTCCCCTCGGCCTTTCCGCTTGGCGAAGCCCCGAAACGCCGGAATCCTTGTCTCCCAGTCCGATTGCTTCGCGGGAAATTTTGGTCCAATCGTTTCAGCGGAATCGAGGTCGCAAAACCCGGTTTGGGAGTTTCCCCCCTCATCAGCTAGAATGTTTCGGCGGTGCCAGCGTGGCGCTGCGGATCGACTGCAAACCTTGAATCACGATTCGTTGGACATTTTGGATGACGGCATGACGGGGAAAACCATTCACGAACTGCTGGATTTGCCCGAGCACGTCACTTCGCCACATGCGTACCAAGTCTTTGGGTTGAATCCGGGCGAATCCAATGCGGCTGCCATTCACGAAGCAATGGCACAGCGAATCAACCAATTGAAAGCGGCCAAAGCCAGCACGGCCCCCGAAACTTGGTCACTGGCCGCACAAGTTTTGCAAACCGCGCAGCGGACACTGACGGACCCCAAGAAGAAAGCCAAATTGGATGCTCGGTTCGGCATCGTGCCAATGGACGCGGCGGCTTCACCCAACGCGCCTTCTCCGACCCCGGCGACAGACTCGGCTGCTTCGGCCGCGTCGACGGCCCCGGTTGTGGACCCGTTGGCGGCGTTACTACCGACCACACCCTCTCCCAACGTGCCATCCTCAAACTCGGCGTCGCCGACACAGGCAACGCCACCAAACTCTGCTTCAACCGGTGCTCCCACCAGCGTCCCAGTGCCCGGCGCCCAGCCCGCGACCGCCGAAGTGGTGGACGCAACCGTTGTCGCTGCCACTGCTGCTGAAACGCAAACTGCCAACGCACCCGTCGTCGCCCCGACGAACGCATCGTCTGGATCGTCATCGGCACCGGACTTGGGCAACCTTCCGGCGATTCCTGCATCAACGTCTGCTGCCCCGGCGCCTTGAGTCGTGCAATCGCGATCGCCTTCTGCCGCGCGTGCCCGTCGTCGACAATCCTCGGGCGGTTGGCTGATGGGCGGGTTCCTCTTGCTTGGGTTTGTGATCGTCGGATTTCTGGCCGCTTTCTTCTTTTGGGGCCCTGGCGAAGTCCAGGTCGTTCGCAGCAACGACGGCATCACGATCCGCACCAAGAACGACAATGCAAACCGGCCCGGACAATCGCAATCCTCTGCCGTCGATCGCCCCGAACCGGATTCGCAAAACCCACCATCCAACGATGGAATCATGAAACAACCGGGGGCCGGGCAATCTGCCTCGGGGAACTCGGGAAATTCACTGGGCAATTTCATGTCCAACTCAGATTCCATGCCGGACACCTCTGCGATGCCGGGCGCGTCCTCGGGAATGAATTCTCCCCCCGCCAGCAACATTCCATCCGAACCCGACAACGGTGGCATGTCGCCGGCCACCCGACCGAACATGCAACCCGATGCGATGCAGCCCACCCCCAATCCGCCAGAGTCTGATCCCTCACCGCCAATGGACTCGCCGCGTTCGGAGGCGACCCCTGAAGAAATCAAGGCCGGCGAGGCGGCTCTCAGTGCCGCTGAAAACGCACTTCGTCAACTCGATTGGTCAACGATGAAATCCTTGGCGGAAACCGCCGAGAAATCGGCCGCCACAGACGAGCAAGCGACACGCGCGGAAACGGTTTACCAAATCGCCGACTTGGCAACTTATTACCGAGGCGGCGTTTCGCGAGCGATGGCGAATTTGAACGCCGGCAACGAGTTCAACGTGACCGACGCGATTACGTTGTTGGTGGTCGAAGCCAGCGCCAACCGATTGGTCGCTCGCCGAGGAGCACGCAACTACGCCTACACGCTCGACGAAGTGCCGTTCGTGGTCTCGCAAGCGTTGGCAGCCTTCCAATTACCAATGGAATCTGAAACCGGGCGAGCCGCTCAGGCCGTCTACGAATCGATCGCCGCCAAATCCACTCCCGAAGTCCGGGCCGATGCCGTGCAGATTTTGCGGTCGCTTCAAGACGTTGAGGGCGGTGATGCTCTTCGCATCGCGGATTGGATTGAAACCCGATACACCCCCACCACATCGCAGTGACCATCACCTTGATCAACAAGCCAGTGTTCGCGATCGTTGCCGCGATTCTGTTCTGCAACATGGTTTCCACTCAGATCGCCTGGAGCGTGGACCAAGAACAGACGCCGGATACACCCGTGCCGCAAACGGAATTGCTGGCTTCGTCAGAGTTTAATGATCGCGTTCAGACGACGCTGAAATGGTGGCGAGACCGCGATGAATGGCGAACCCAAGTGATCGAGGCCACTCGCCATTCCGATCCCGAAATCTCAGACCGTGCACGCTGGGTCCAATCGCAATGGCAGCGTGGAATTTTGGCAGACACTCCCAGCGAACTGGCAAGCGTCCTGGCGAAAGTCTCGCCCGCCGAAGCAATCGAAGTGTTGCTCGAAGCAGGTCGTTTTCGCGCCGCCACCGTGGCGATCGAAGAGAACGCAGGCACAATCGAATACGAAGCCATTCTGGCGAGAGTGTCCCTGGTCGTGGAATCCCGCTACCCGATCTACGCTCGCACGGCGATCTTGCAAGATTCGTTGCCCGACTTGATCGCGTTTCTCGACCTTGCTTCCGTGAACAAGAAAATCGCTTTGTGCCGCGATGATCTGATTCGGCGCCCGGGTGATTCGCCCAAGCTTCCTGCCGCCGCGAAAAACTGGCGAGCGGACCAACGCGCCGAAGCCTTGTGTGTGATGCACTTGCTGCGAGGAAACCACGCCGCCGCCGCAGAAATCGCTCAAGAGCACGATGAACTTTCTCTGCAAACGGCGACCGAAACGGACGAAACCGACGCGTCGCGGCACTCGCTCACTCGTGTCGTGCGAATGGTGGCCTCGGACTGGAACGCGATCGCGGAAGAATGTGCCGCGGAGGCCAAGCGACTCGAACAAACCTCACAGGAAGGTTCGCCGGCCAGCAAACTCAGCGCTCGCGACGAAGCCATTCGGCACTGGTCCGACACCTTGATCGCTGCGACCCGTTCCGGCAACGAATCACTTCGCCAACAATCCATCGATGCCCTGAAACGAGACAACACCGAGAGCCTGTCTCCAGCCTACGAAACTCTGCGTTGGCGAACGCTGCTGATCCACGGCGAAGTCGACTCCGCCATCGACATTCTGGCGAAAAACTCCCCTCGCGAAGCTTCCGCGATTGCGGTCAAAACCTCTCGTCACGTTCGCGGCTTGCAATTGCTCGGCTTCGACGCGGAACAACTCGATACACACTTGGAACAATGGCTCGATGAAGCCATCAAACAACAACGCAGCGTGCCGGAAAAGGAATTGTCATCCGGGTCAGGTGTTTCGCCTCAGGAACGAGTCCTGGACTGCCTCGCGTTGATGCGGGTGGCGATCGATGTGGGGCGGAAAGACATCGCCTACCGAATTGCCACACAACTTTCCGATTCGCGGTTGTATGTCAAAGCCAGACCAGCCAGCGAAACAGTGATGTCTCGACACTTTGTGATTGCGACATTGGCTGCAACCTCCCAAACCGATTTGATCTTCGAACTCGCGGCACCCGAGAAACCCAGCCTTCTGTCTCGGTTGTCACTGCGTCTGGTTTCGCGTGTCGTGGACCCGACCAACGAAGAATTGCTGTACTACCTCAATTGGTTCGTTTTTCACCATCGCCCCAACTGGTCCACTGAGAAATGTTTCATCACCGCTTGCGAAATCGCTCGCGCAGAACCTCAAGATGTGCGAAAACACCGAAATTGGATCGACCAAATCGGTGAACACCTTCGCTCCGGCGAATCCGAAAACGACCTGCAACGTCGCACGAAGGTTGACGAATACACGTTGTCCGAATCCGATGTCCCTTCGCCAGAGCAATGGAAACTCCTCTTCGAAGCACACGGACGCCTCGACTTCGTTCGTGCCATCACCCGTGACCAGGCCAACCGTGGCGACTTGCAGGCGAAACTGGAACTGCTCACCGATCGACATCACGATGCCTCTCACACTCCCACCCCGGAAGACTTGGAAGACATCTGGAATGAACTGACCAGTGAACCGCAAACGGTTCTCAAATCCGGTTTGCGAAGCGATGCGATGGTTGGGTTCGAAGTCGTCCTTCAACAGTTGCTCTTCGCTCAACGGGACGGAGACCAAACACTGGCTGACGAACTCCGCTCGCAACTGCAAGTCATGGCGGCATCCCCATCCACCGACATGCGACAACAAATGGCGGACACACTGGCAGACGCCGGCATGTGGGAGCTCGCCGAAGAACTTTATCAGTCACTGCTTTTAATCACTGCGTTCGAATCGGATGAAACACTCGCGATGATGGACATCGCTCGTGCGTACAACCGATTTGTATTTCGACGCACGACCAATGAACTGGTCGAGGAGGGCAACGCAGCGGAAGCAGAACTCGAACGTTTATCATCCAACATCATTGAAAAACGCCAAGACGCGGTCCGTTGGTACGACCTCAGTTTCGCAGGAACGTTGGCGGCCTCGGACTACCAAGAAATCAACTATGTGCTCCTGCCACAATTGATTCTTCGCAATCAACTCGAACTGATCCTTCAATCCGACCAGGAACAACTGAGCCCAAAGGAACAACAGGAAGTCGAACGCATCTTCCGCTTGCTACTCCGCTTTGAACCCATCGAAATTCACACCGCAGAATTGACACTGCCGCGAATCAAGCAGCTTGGGATGCTGGAATCCGCCGACGAATGGCTCAACCAAATCGTGGACACGGGGAAGCGTCACCTGCGTCAATTCCCGAACGACGCCACCACAGCCAATAACGTTGCCTGGTGTGCTGTCCGCAATCGTTCGCGACTGGACGACGCTCTTGAAATGTCTCGCCAAGCCGTTGCCATCGAACCCGACAGCGCGGTGTACCGAGACACGCTCGCTGAGATATTGGCTCAAAAGGGCGAGATCGATCAAGCGTTGCAGCTCGAACGAACTGGTCTGTTGGACGATCCCGGCCAGTGGCACTTGCACCTACAAATCGACCGCTTCGAGTCGATGAAAGAACCCAAGTGAGCTTTCGCTTACTTGCGACCGAAGAAGCGGCCCATGCCGAACTTGACGACATCCATCATGTCGAAGTCACCGTCGCCATCTTGGTCAAACATTCGACCCAGCATGCTTCCGCCGTCGGCCGACTGCTGCACCGAAGTTTTTTCCTGACGAAGCATTTCGCCCAAGCCATCGGGTGACAACCCTTTGGATTTTCGTTGCTGGCCCAAGACTCCCATCAGGACCGGTGCCAGCATCATCATCAACTTGGTGGACTGGCCCATCGACAGACCGCTGGCGGCACTCACCCCATGTTCAACGCGTTCCTTTTTGTTGCCCAGAATGTGATCCAAAATCGCACCGCCAGCAGTGGTTTTGGAGGTCACACCGGGTTGTTGCGTTGTGTCCTCCGGACCAAAAAAATTGCTCAAGTGATCCAGCACCGATCCGTCGTGATCACGCTCCAACGCATGATGCAATTGAGCCGTTTGAGACGGATTGTCGGCTTGGCGAGTCACCGCACCGAGCAAGGTTGGCAATGCCGCGCTAACCGCATTCCGAACCGCATCTTCATCCGCACCGAGTGATCGGCTCAGGCTTGAGATACGTTCGGGCGTCATTTGACGCCCGACTTGTTCCAACAACTCAGACATAAATTAATCCTAGAAATGGCAACGCGGTGAAGCACTTTTCACAACCCGAAGGCGTCAGCGAGGGAAAAACGATGTTGACTTCGCCTCGCTGACGCGTCGGGTTATGAAAAAACCAACTGACGCCTTCGGCGTTGTGAATCAATTGCTCAACACGGTCAATGAACGCTTCACAGCGTTGTCCCAAACGGGCTTTCGAAAAGAAGTGATGAGGTGTGAACGATTGTATCTTTCGCCGCACCAACTTGGCACCCGTCGCGCCTGGCCGCATGAAACGGATCGATCAGGCGATCCGAACTTCGCCGCACTCTTGAACGATGCCGCGAACGATGGTTCGCAGTTTTGGTTCGGCCGCATTTGCCGTCGCAATGATCTCAGACACATCAGCCGGTTTCAGTGCATCCGGCAGACACATGTCGGTGATCACGCTCAACCCAACGACCTTCAATCCCGCATGCACTGCGACGATCGTTTCGGGGACTGTGCTCATTCCTACGACATCCGCACCGATCTGACGCAAGTATCGATATTCAGCGCGTGTTTCGAGGCACGGTCCCGCGACTGCGACAAAGACACCTTTGTGAGGATAGATTTCGTTGCGACGAGCGATGGCCAATGTCTTGTCGATCCATTGTTGATCGTAAGGTTCACACATGTCGGGAAAGCGTGGGCCCAAGCGATCGTCGTTGATCCCGATCAATGGATTGCCGCCCATCAAGTTGATCTGGTCTTCGATGACCATGATGTCGCCATTGTTGAAATACGGATTCAGCCCCCCGCAGGCGTTGCTGACGACCAACAATTCGGCCCCCATCGCCTTGAAGACACGCACGGGCAAGGTGATGTCTTTCAGGTCGTAACCTTCATAAAAATGGAAGCGGCCTTCCATCGCCAGCACGGGCACGCCACCCATACGACCAATGATTAGCCGTCCTGCGTGGCTGGTCGCAGTCGACTTCAAAAAGTGTGGCACGTCCGCGTAATCCAACGCCGCTTCGACTTCAATGTCTTCCACCAAACCGCCCAGCCCCGTGCCCAAAATGATCCCGACTCGTGGCGTGTCGCGGGTGTGACGACGGATTTCTGTGCAGGCTTCTTCAATTTTATCGTGCAGATCGAGCATGGATCAGGTTGTGTTGGAGTGGCACCGATGATGGAAACTGCCGAACGTTGTATGTTACCAACCGCTCGGAATCCACTCGTCTGCTCGCAACACGATTCGTCGCATGTCTTCATCTTCTCCGTCTCAGACATCCGCCACACCTTCTCCCGATGTGTTCGAGAAACTGGCAACATTCTATCTAGGCCGCCAGTACGACATCGCGGGCGGGAAAACGCTCGATGATTTGCTGCTTTACGACGCCAAAGACCTGTGCACGCATGCGATGTGCGTCGGCATGACCGGCAGCGGCAAAACGGGCCTGTGCTTGTCGTTGCTGGAAGAAGCCGCGATCGATGGGATCCCCGCGATTTGCATCGATCCCAAAGGTGATTTGGCGAACCTGATGCTGGCCTTTCCGGAAATGAAGCCCGACGACTTCTTGCCTTGGCTGGAACAGGGCGAAGCGTCCCGCAAAGGCATGACGTTGGAAGAGTACGCCGCCCAAACAGCCAAAACGTGGAAGAACGGTCTGGCCTCGTGGGGACAATCCACTGACCGAGTTGCCAAATTCAAAGCCGCCGCCGACGTTGCGATTTACACGCCGGGCAGCAACACGGGAATTCCGCTGACCGTGCTGAAGAGCTTTGATGCTCCGCCACCGGAAGTTCTTTCCAACACCGACGCGATGCGAGAACGAGTCACCGGGGCCGCTTCCGGATTGCTGACGCTGCTGGGCATGGAAGCCGATCCGTTGCTTTCACGCGAACACATTTTGATCAGTTCAATCCTCGACCATTGCTGGCGAGACGGGCGCAGCGTCACGATCGGTGATTTGATCGGTTTGATTTCCGCTCCACCAATCACTCGGGTCGGAGTGCTCGATCTCGACACATTCATGCCACCGAGCGAAAGAGCCAAATTGGCGATGACGCTCAACAATTTGCTGGCCTCGCCCGCTTTCTCATCGTGGTTGGAAGGCGAATCGCTTTCGATCCCCGATTTGCTGCATACGAAAGAAGGCAAACCCAAACTGTCGATCCTTTCAATCGCGCACTTGGGCGATCAAGAACGGATGTTCTTCGTCACGATCCTGCTCAACGAAATCGTTTCCTGGATGCGAACTCAGAGCGGTACCAGTTCACTCCGCGCGATGCTGTACATGGACGAGGTCGCCGGTTACTTCCCGCCGGTGGCCAACCCGCCGTCCAAACCGCCGATGCTGACACTGCTCAAACAAGCCCGCGCGTTTGGCCTGGGCGTCACGCTCGCGACTCAGAACCCCGTCGACCTCGACTACAAAGGATTGTCCAACATTGGCACTTGGTTCCTCGGCCGCTTGCAAACCGAACGCGACAAGGCTCGAGTACTCGATGGGCTCGAAGGAGCCGCCGCTCAAACGGGCAAACCATTCAACAAAGCCGAGATGGAACAACTGCTTGCTTCCCTGGGCAGCCGCGTGTTCCTGATGAACAACGTTCACGACGATGGCCCGACGGTGTTCCAAACCCGTTGGGCGATGTCGTTCCTGGCCGGCCCATTGGCGCGCGATCAAATCTCGGCCTTGATGGCGGATCGCAAAGCCGAACTCGCAGCCGAACGAACCAGTGAACACGAATCGGTTGCCAACGAAGTCTCCTCGCCCAGCCGTCCAGTCTTGCCAACCGGAATTGGCGAAGCGTTTTTGGTTCCAACCCGATACCCCAACGGCGACGGACGCCGTGTGTATCGAGCAGCACTACTCGGTGAAGGCTCCATGCACTTCATTCGCAGCAGCGCCGGTGTGGACGAGTGGGTCGATGCCCGCCGAGTCCTGCGCTGCGGTAAAGGAGTCCCGGACGACGTGTGGGAATCCAGCGAACCGCTGAACGTCGACGCCGAGTGGGTGTCCGATCCCGAAGAAGGTTTCGACTTCACCGATCTGCCAGACGACCTTCGCGGCGCCAGCAAGCTGAAGTCCATTCAAAAGCAGTTGAAGGACTATCTCTACCGACATCATCCGATGAAGATCTTCAAAAGTCCCGCGTTGGGCGACTACGCTCCAGCTGGCGTCAGCGAGGTCGAAGCACGGCTGCATTTCCAACAGGCTGCTCGTGAAGAACGCGATCTGCAAACAGAAAAGCTGCGTGACAAATACGGGTCCAAGATGAAATCGCTCGAAGGTAAAATTCGAACGGCAGAGGAGCGAATCGCACGGGAAGAAGGGCAGTATGAATCCGCCAAAATGTCTTCCATCCTGTCCTTCGGCACCTCACTGATTGGTGCCTTCATGGGACGCAAACTCGCCAGCCGAACCAACGTCTCTAAAATGTCGACCGCAGCACGAGGAGCCACCCGAGCGGCTCAACAGCGCGGTGATGTGAAACGCGCCGAAGCGGCTCTTGAGCAACTGCACATTGACATGCAAGAACTCGAAGACGAACTGCGTCACGAGATCGATCAGCTCGGACAGGAATTCGACATTGAAAACCTGGAGCTCGAAACAGTCACCATCCCACCGCGAAAAAGCGACCTGAAGATCGGCAGCCCAGTCATCCTATGGACGCCCTGGCAAGTCGACTCCAGCGGCGAAGCGACCGCGTTGTTCTAAGCCCGGTGTTGTTTCTGGTGTGGCGTTTTGTTGGGTTCCCGCAACAACAACCTCTCCTGAAACGAAGTTTGGGGAGAGGTCAAGCGACGCCGTTCAGGCGTCCGCGAGGGTGAGGGTCGGGCATGGGAAGCGGCGCGATGTTGCTTCCTATCCGTGGAGTCGTGACAGATTCGCAAGCGGAATTGGCTGCGAACAAGGCTTGGCCATTGAAGGCTGCCCGACGGAACAGTTGAGGACAACTGTTCTACTCTGATGCTCTGCTTCTGCTTGATCCGCTCGACAATCTTTCCCGAAAAGAAGTTTGGGTCGAGCGAAGCGAGGGGAGGGCCGAGCATAGGATCGAGCACTGACGCATTCACGGCGGAGACCGCCGTGCTACAGGACGTGCTTGATCAGCAATGCTTAAAGCCTGCGACTGCTGCCGAAACAGCCTTCTGATCAGCGACCGTAGTGGATATGAAACCCGCTGCTACGGCCGTGACGTGGCGGCCCGTGGTACACAGGACGAGCACGATAAACCGGGGCCGGTTGCACGTACACGCGAGGCGAGGGCACATAAACCGGTGTTTCCACCACCGTGGTGGGTTGAACGACCACTTGGTCACCGACAGGAGCGTTCTGCATTGCCGAGATCACCACTTCGCTGACGCCTTGCTGGTGCAGCGAGATGATGTCTGACACGACGGGACGTCGTTGAACACCACGCGATGCAATTTGATTCAGCACCACGCCTTCGCTGACACCGCTGCGGCACATCGCGACGACATCGTTGAAAGAAACCGCTCCAGTCGAAACTGGCGCCGGGGTGTAAGAACGGGCCGTCTGTGAATAGGTGGTACGTCCGTAATACTGTTGCTGAGCCTGCAACTCTTTGTCTTTCGCGTTGCCAAGCAACCCACCGGCAACGGCTCCGACCGCACCACCAATGGCAGCTCCCGCCCCAGCTTCGTTGTTGTTGTCACCGATAATCGCGCCCGCAATTGCTCCGGTGATCCCACCCAAGGTTGCACCGCGCTGCGTATTGGCCTGGGCCATCGCACGTTCGGGGGTGAAGACGCCTGATGCCAGCACAGCAGCACCAGCGAGTATCAAACGAACGCCAAAGTTGAATTGGATTTTCATGTTCTATGCCACCTCAAACGGGGCAAACGAAGGGAACGCGAACGGAAAAGGCTGTTCGCCTTGGCTGTGATGGAAAGCGTCCATCGACCACCTACGCTTTTAGATCGGCAATCCCTTCAACAACAACGCCAATTTTTTGTATCCATCGCATGACCGTGTGTTCACGTCGTGAAACGGCGATGTGAAACCGCAGATTGCAATCTCGCAATCAAAGCCATGCTCAATCCTACCCTCGCAACGCCTTGGCCAGTGGACAGCCCACCATCGCGTTTTCCTCACCGGAGCGGTATTTCTGCAGCAACTCGCGAGATTTCGCCGCCAACTCGCGCCGGACTTCCCGCCGGCGGCCTTTGACGCGTTCGATTTTCATGTTGTCGTACGCCGTCGTTTGATGCCGCATCCAAGCGATCACGGCGGATTCGGCTCGACGTTCGATCGGGATCCGCTCGGTGCGGGCGACGGTGCCGCTGCCGACCGGTGTCGCGTGCTCGGTGACCGCCTTGGCGAGATGCTTGGCCACGGCGGAATACTCCGGTGCGAACTTCAAAAAATCGATCACTGCCTGGAAGAAATCCTCCACATACTCGCCCTGCTTTTCTTCCCGCCGTTTTTTCGCGGCGGCTTGCTTTTTGGCGTAAGAAGCCGTCGAGCGAGTCGCTTCCATCGATGCCTTTGCATCCGCTATCTGCTTCGCGTCCGCCCACAGCCCCTGTGAGAATTCTCGCCGGCCTTTCTTCTCTTTGACCGTCCAGGTCGGACCAGCGGCTTTGACTCGGCGAGTCACACCGGCATCTCCCGGCGGCAACAACTCCCAACCGCTCGGCACTTCACAGACCTCTCCCGTTGCCAAGCGAACCGTGCGTTCCTGCGGCCCCGGCGAACCGGTCAATGTTTCAGTGGATCGATCCGCCATCGTCGTCTTTGATTGGGGTGGTGACAGTGCTGCTACGAGCTCAATATCGGCAGCCGATCATCCGTGCCCCAGCCCAGTCATGGCACCTCAATTTCCGACAGAATCGTCATAGTCCCCACCCAAAGTGGCATCGGCTTCCTATCGCTGGATAAACACTGTCTGGCCCCCATGCCACTGGACAGCAGTTCCACCGGCACCACCGAGTGCCGGTGGATTGGGCTACAATGACGCACAGCCCAAACCTCGAACTGACTCAGATCCCCCACTTTGCTAGACATCTCGAACCGTCCAATGCTGCGATCCCATTGCCGCCTCACATCGCCCCCACGTTCTTTGTCGAACCAGGTAACAACAGCGGTGTTGTTGCTAGCAATGATCGCTTCGCTTGGCCCCCAAATAACGCTGTCCGCAGAAGAAAGCTCGTCAACAGAGTCACGCCCCAACGTGCTGTTGTTCTTAGTGGATGACTTGGGATGGGCCGACCTGGGATGCTACGGCAGCACCTATCACGAGACCCCCAACATCGACGCGTTGGCCGAATCAGGAACACGCTTCACCAACGCTTACGCCGCCTGCCCCGTGTGCTCTCCCACGCGAGCCAGCATCATGACGGGACGCCACCCAGTTCGCGTCGACATCACCGACTGGATCCCCGGCATGTCGACCGATCGAGCCCAGAACCCTCGTTTCCAACATGTCGACGACCGAGAGAACTTGGCACTGGAGGAAGTCACTCTGGCGGAACATCTGAGAGATACCGCGGACTACCAAACCTTCTTCTTGGGCAAGTGGCACCTCGGCGATGTCGGGCACCTGCCCACCGACCAAGGATTTCAAGTCAATATCGGTGGCGGCCACAAAGGCTCGCCTCCCGGCGGTTATTACTCGCCGTGGAAAAACCCGTATCTGAAGGCCAAGCAAGACGGTGAATACCTGACGACACGTCTGACCGACGAAGCGGTCTCGCTGATCGACACCGCGTCCCGTGAAGACGAACCGTTCTTCATGATGATGAGTTACTACAACGTTCACTCACCGATCACGCCTGACAAGCGAACGATCGATCACTTTCAAGAGAAGCAAACGAACACGCCGGAACTGCAAGGCGACACTCCGACAATTGCGGAACGCGACGCGGTCACGCGAGGCCGCCAAGACAACCCGGCTTACGCATCGATGGTGAAGGCCGTCGACACCAGCGTCGGTCGAATCATGAATGCGTTGAAAGAACACGGCGTCGATGACAACACATTGGTCGTGTTCTTTTCCGACAACGGTGGCCTGTCGACGCTTCGCAAGATTGGCCCGACCTGCAACTCGCCCCTGCGAGCCGGCAAGGGGTGGCTGTACGAAGGCGGTATCCGAGAACCGCTGCTGGTCCGCCTGCCAAAATCAATTTCAGACACGACGACGAACCAAGCCAGTTCGCACCACCCCAAGGTCATCGACACAATCGCGTGCAGCACGGATTTGTTCCCAACCATTCTCGATGTGGTCGGGTTGCCACTTCAACCGAATTTGCATGCCGATGGCATCAGCCTGTTGCCCGCGGTCATTGGCGAAGCTACCGACACGGATGCGTCCCCTCGTGAATTGCACTGGCACTACCCTCACTACCATGGTTCGCTGTGGCGTCCTGGTGCCGCAATTCGCCGCGGCCACTACAAATTGATCGAGTTCTACGAATCCGACACCGCAGAACTGTATGATCTATCGGTCGACATGGGCGAAACCAACGACCTGTCGAAAACCGAGCCCGAACGTTTCGCTGAGCTTCGCGAAGCACTTCGCAAATGGCAAACTGAAATGGGAGCCAAGATGCCCGTTCCCAATCCGACCTTCCAACCTTTGAACTGACACACAAGCTTATGAGCACCACCGTCGATGCGATGCGAGCCGACGCGGAACAGTTTCGCCAGCGATACGTCGCGATCCGGGAAATGATCGGTCGTGTGATCGTGGGTCACGATGACATCGTCAGCGGGGTTTTGACATCGATGCTGTGCGGTGGCCACTGCTTGCTCGAAGGCGTTCCGGGACTCGGCAAAACGATGCTGGTCCGGACCTTGGCCGAGGTCTTGGACCTGCAGTTCAATCGCATTCAGTTCACTCCGGACCTGATGCCCGCCGACATCCTGGGCACCAACATGGTCGTAGAAGATGAATCCGGCCGCCGCAAATTTGAGTTTCAAAAAGGCCCGGTCTTCACCCAGATCTTGCTCGCCGACGAAATCAACCGAGCGACGCCCAAGACGCAATCGGCCATGCTGGAAACCATGCAAGAAGGCACCGTGACCGCGGGTGGGCATCGCTACACGCTGGACCAACCGTTCTTTGTCTTGGCCACGCAAAACCCCATCGAGCAAGAAGGCACGTACCCGCTTCCCGAAGCGCAGATGGACCGGTTCCTGTTCAAATTGGTTGTCGGCTACAGCAACCGAGATGAGCTGGCAACAATCGTCGACCGAACCACGCGAGGCGAACGACCAGAGATCGAAAAAGTCATGGACGGCGAAGAAATCCAACGCTGGCAAAAATTGGTCCGCGAAGTCATTCTCGCTCCGCACGTTCAGGATTACCTGGTGCGACTGACCATGGCGACTCACCCCGATGGCCAGTACAGCGTGCCAATCACCAACGAATACGTTCGCTGGGGCAGCAGTCCGCGCGGTGCCCAAACCCTCGCTTTGACCGCGAAAGTCCAGGCTTTGTTGGACGGACGTTTCAATGTTTCCTTCGAAGACATCCGGCGAATGTTCCTGCCCGCAATGCGGCACCGGGTGCTGCTGAACTTCGAAGCCCAAGCCGAGGGCATCGACACCGACCAGGTTTTGCTGGAAATTCTAGAGAAGGTCCCCGAAAAGGGCGATTGATCAGCATTCGCTTCCGCCGCACAATCCCCCCTCACTTTTCAATTCCATTCTTCAACTCCTGCATGCTGCCTGATGGCTTCGCCCTCCTCGACGATTAAATTTTCCAGCGTTCTGTTGCGAACGTTGCACAACACTTTGCAGCAACGCACCGATTTGGAGGGCCAACTGCGACGCGGCCCGCTTCAGATCAAGGCTGTCCAGTCGATGGTCGACGAAGCTCAAGCGAACGTGAATGCAGCCGAAGAAACACTTAAAAAGACCCGCATGACAGCGGACGAGAAGCAATTGCAATTGCAGACCCGCGAAGCTCATGTGAAGAATCTTCAGAGCAAACTGAACTCGGCCGCCTCCAACAAAGAGTTCTCGCTGCTGAAAGATCAAATCGCTGCGGACGAACAAGCCAACAGTGTGCAAAGCGACGAAATCCTGGAAGTGCTCGAACGAATCGACACCTGTGAGACTGACCTCAAACGAGCCAATCAGAAACTGGAGCAAGCCAAAAAGGACCAAGCCAAACGAGTCGAAGACATCGAAGAGCGACTCGAACAAGTTCGTCAAGATCTCGCACGTATCAACGAACAATTGGCCAAACACGAAGCCGATATTCCCGCTGCCGTCAAAGCCGATTACCGACGTTTGGTCGATGCTCGAGGCGAGGAGGCGATGGCCCCGGTCGAACAAGATTCGTGCGGAGGTTGCTACCAAACGCTGACCACGCAAGTCCTCAGCCAAGTGATGTTGTCGACACTGACGCATTGCCCCAACTGCAACGCGTTCCTGTACCAAGCCTAATCGGCAGGGGCCTAATCGGCTGTCAAAGTTAAAAGTGAGGGTTGATCGTAGTGGACGAGGCGACGAGCCTTTGGTTTTGACGCCAGTTTCGGACTCGTCGCCTCATCCACACCCCCTAAAAACAAGTCGTGGCAGACCACTGGTGGATGGTGGTTTCATGAGCGGTGACCAGATGAGCAGGAAAACGACCAACGGTTCGCATCCGGCATCCCCGACACCAATCATTGGCATCATCGGTCCACCGTGCAGCGGCAAATCCACCGTCGCTCGTCACCTGGAATCGCTGGGCGGCGTTTGGCTGAACGCAGATGAGATCGCGAAAAATCAACTTCATCAACTCGACGTCATCGCGGAATTGAAATCGCTGCTTGGCGATTCAATCCAAATGCCCGACGGCTCTCTTTCGCGAAAGCGATTGGCCGATCTGGTGTTTGGAGAAGACGATGACTCACTCGCCCGGCTTCGCCAACTTGAAAGCGTTCTTCACCCACGAACGAGAGCGATTTTGCACTCACAAATTGCCGCGGCAAAAAAAGACGGGCAACCGTTTGTGATCCTCGACGTTCCGCTGCTCTTGGAAAGCGGTTACCGAAACACATGCGACGAAGTCTGGTGCCTGCAGGTCGATCCCGAACGCCACCTCGAATTGCTTCGCTCTCGTGGTTGGAACCAAGCCGAACTCGAACGACGAAATGCTCGTCAATGGTCATGGGAACGCAAACAATCCGCCAGCACGCGAGTGCTTGCCAACAACGGCACCGAAGATGACCTGCGGCATCTCGTGGAATCCGAATTGGCGTCCGCCCTCGAGTCCTAGTGATTGGGACGCAATCGCTCGAGTTTTGCCACCCGAATCTGCCGGGGCTTCTTTCGCAATCAGCGTCTTCGGAACGATTCAACCTTCGCTCCCCCGAATGACCCTGAACACAGAACAGCATTCTTTCGCGACGTGCCCACCCCACAAAGAGACCCATCGCACCACTAAACAGAAACAGCGTGGAACGACACCACACTAAACATTCAACAAACGGCCAAATCAACAGACTTCCCCTCTCATTCGCAGTCGGATCGGGTCAATCCAAACGAATCCTGTCCGATTCAAATTTGGCCGGTATTTGCTAAGCTTCCACCCACCCAAGCTTGCGGTTGGTACCAAAGTTTTTCATGTGACCGTCGTCACTGGCGAATCGATTGGTACTCAATGCATCCTCTGATCCTTCGCATCATGGCGCATTGCCAACGAGTTTGGACGAGCCGTCCCCTAAATCCATGTTCGAACCGGAGAACTCCTCATGGCCTTGCTGCGAGAACCTACAGAACTTCAACGCGCCTTGAGCTGGGACCGGATGCTTGCCGCCGCTCCAGAACAAAGACAACGGCTACAAAACTATCTCTCGTTCCAGTTGGCGCTCGCTGGCTTGATGCCTCCGGGCGAAGAGGACCAGGAGCGTCCCGACGCGGCTTTCCCTCGCGAAATGCTCGACAGTTTTCGTGAACGCAACGCGATCCTTCGCCAACACCAACCACCGATCGATCAACGCATTGAATCGTTTTTGGCGAGTTACTTCGCGGATGAAGTCGGCAACGAACCGCTGACGCTGCCCACTCGTTCATTGAACCTCGACCGCCACGGCATGGCTCGCGAATTGAGTTTGCCGCTGGGTGGCAATTGCTTCGAAAACGATCAGGTCAAATCGTACCGCTGCTTCAACGGTGTCCTGAACAACCCCCGATCCGATCGCCGGACAACGGCTGGCACCTTCCACGTGGTCGAAGGCGGGCTGTCCATTCCCGGTGACAAACGCGTCGTCCCCAAGAACGTGTTTGTGAACCTGTTCCGCGCTGCGATGCAACCGCCTGCGGCTGATATGGAATTGCCATACACCCACAACTCAGCGCACCCGGCTGAGTCATGGGTTTCGCTGATGTTGAGACCATTGGTTGCTCCAGGTGTTCCTGGTTACTGCGAATCCAAGTCCATGGAAACGCGTTTCTTTGTTCCCGGGAATTACGTCAGCAACTTGGACTTCGTCGAGTCCATCTTTGGCAACGCTGGCGACCCCTTGATCGCTGCTTGCGACGCCGGGTTGGACGCCAAACACTGGAGTGGCCACACCGGATGCGTGATCCTGGCAACGCACCTGACTCAACTGACGAAAAAAGAACTCGGCCTGCCGCACCACCACGACGCGACCGAGCGTAAACGACGCGACCGGATGTGCTGGCAATCCGAAGATGAACTCTACAACGACGGCGGTGCATTCAAGATCACCGTTCGAAACAGCGAAGGGGTGATCGTCACGCTGATTGCGGACAACTATTACGGTTACTGCAAAAAAGAAGTCAAAACGCAACTCAGTTACGCTGCCAACTTGATGGGCAACGCCGAGGAAGAACACTCGGGAGGTGCGATCGCGTTTGCGTCGTATTCACTCGGAGATGAATTCCAGGTCAACAGTCGCCTGTACAACGGCCAAACGTTTGCGGACGTGGCCAAGCTCTACAGCGATTTCATCGATGTTCAGCCAGAAGGCTATGGCATCGACCGCAATCACCCAAGTGTGATCTACATCCCAGAAGACGCCCTGGCAACGCTTCGCGAACGTTGCATTCGATGGACCGATGCGGCTGGCAAACAACAGTCCATCCCTTTGTCGCCAGAAGAAATCTACATCGCGCCAAGCGGTTACAAGATCCAACTTCAGAAACACCCTTCGGCACCGAGTTGGCGATTGGTCGGCACCGTCGGCGAAGGCGTGTTCTGCCACAAACCCTGCACGGTCAGCGGCGGCGGCAAAAGCGAAATCAGCAAGAGCCTTCGGGATTACATGCTGTATGGACCGATCTTTGTCAAAGATCACGACGTCGACTTTCAACTCGTCGATGAGATCTTCGCTAAGGATTACGGCACGCGTTGGTCCGATTCCTACACCGGTCGCACGGACTACAGCGAACGCCCCAGCCGCAAAGTGCTCGATCCCAATCGGTCACTCGGCAGCGTGATCAAACTGCTCACGCCCAGCCCCGAGTACAACGACGAATACAACGCCTGGCTGAAGAGCATCCCCGAGCACGTTTACGCTCTGGCATTGATCATCAAACGTTTCACATCACCAGGCATGAGCGCTGATTGGCGAGAAACATTTGGCGTCGACATCGTGAACGGATCGCCAGGACACGAATTGAAAATGGGCAGCCGCCCGCTGGTCGGTACCTACCTGCGTGTTGGTCTGGAAAACTCTCAGTGGCGGACATTCAAACTGCGGCAGGACTTCATCGCGTCGTCCAAAGTTCAACGCGAAGACGACATCTCCGCCAGCATCGTGGTGCCTGCGGGCAGCATCGGTGACGTCGGTTCCGCCGTCGCGGAAGCCACCAGCTACAAGTTCGTCGAAAACTGCGAATACCGATTGTTCCAACGTCCCGACGATGCAATTCATCGCGGACTGGACAAACAAACCGAAGCTGACTTGGCACAACCTGGCAACTTCATCAGCAACTTCGAACCGCTGACCAGCCAACAAGCTCGCGACATCATGCGAGACGCCATCGAGTTCGACAAATTCACTGGTCCGATGGAAGACGTTCTGCATACCGCCGCCGAATCCGAAAACGGCTATGTGGTCAGCACCGCCAATCCGCGTTTGGTGGACGGCAAACCAACGAAGAACCCACGCTATTTGCAAGATCGCCCTGACATGGCGTACCCTCGCGAAACGTATGTGGCGATGCGAGGCATTCAGCTGCACCGCAAATTGGGAACAGACAACGCCGTGCTGACTCCGGTCGGTGCCGTGCTCTCCGGCCGCCGCAATAATCCGCCTGAACCGGAAGCTGGAATTCGTTCCTTGGCGGTTTACTCACCGCTTCACTACCAGGAACTTCCTGAACTGGTGATGGACTACGTCTGCTCGCTGACCGGAAAAAGCCCCAGCACGACTGGTGCGGGCAGCGAAGGCGCGTTGACCAAGGGCCCATTCAACGCTCTGCATCCAGCAGTCGATCTGAACGCAGTGATCGTGTCGATGATCCTCACAGACTTGGGTGGATTCAGCACTCCCGCCGGTCACATCGGTCCCGACCTGGAAATCGGACACGATATCTCGCTGTTGATTCCCGAAGTGTGGTGCCGCATGACCGCAGAAGAACGCGACCCACGCACCATGATCGAAAATGGGATGTTGGAAAAGATCGAAGACTTCGATCAAGACGGCAAGAAGATTCCCGCCAGCCGACTCGGCTATCGGATCACCGATAAATTCGTTCGGATCTACTTGGCTCGGGTCTTCGACAACCCATCGAAGGTCTTCCCAGAACCGATTTTGCGTCCTGAAAAACAAGACCAAGATTCGTTTGCCGATGGCGTGCTGCAAATCGCAGAAGCCCAGGCTCGGGTAGCTCAAAACTACTTTGAAGACTCCGGTTACGAACTGGCTTGCCCGCCTCTTCGCGCCGCCCTGGACATCATGGTGCACGGCGAACACAACGGCAAAACGATCGATGATCCCGAGGTCCGCCAACTCTTCACTCGCGAATCCTTGATGAGCAGTTCAACTCACCGATGGAGCTTTCATCGCCAATCAAGCCAATGGCGTCGCACAACGAAACCGCGAGCGCCACCGCTTCCCCCAAAACCGCTTGGACTTGCTCCACCTCGGTCC
>NZ_JBICHO010000484.1:0-3232 GCF_043100905.1 Rhodopirellula sp. JB055
CCTAACCAATGAGCCAGAAAACGCGATATCCCCCACCAGGTTGTTACAAATCTCTCAACAGGAGACGCTGACCGAAAGCAAATCCGCCGCCATTCGATACAAAACAAAAACGTTTTGCGTCATACAGAACAGGCCACCCCCTCCCGCAAGCGACGCGACAACCATTCTCAGGAAACACGAAAGGGACATCATCCCCCCTTTCACGCAATCAATGGCTCGCCAGCACAACACGCCCGCTTTCGCCTACGCCCCAAATCACCGCGTTCACCGACGCCCATTCGCTCCAGCGATAACTGTCAAACAAGGGTCGTCGCCTGACGACCGCTCCCTCGGATTCGCGGTTCGATCGAATCGGTTTCAATTTCTGGGGTTGTTTCATGAAGCCGGGATCTGATACCCCGACATGCCTGGAACCAGACTTTCGCCAGGATGAAGCGAAAGACACGCAAAGGAATGCGAACGATGGAAATTTTCGGCAAACGAATTGGCTACCGCCTGACCGGCGGAGTCGCAACGATTCTTCTTGGGGCCTTTGCCGCCGCACAGGCTCAACAAAGCGAACTCCCCAGCGACACCCAACTGGCCGATCAAAACGTGCCGGCTCTGGATGCGCCTCGCTGGCAATCCGAGATGCCATCGCCCATTTCGATGCCGACCACGGACGACGGCGCGCCCATGAACTTCCTCGGCGCCCACGAAGAATCGTCGGACCCCGGGATCATTCAACAAGCGGGCTACTCGGACGAAACGTTCGTATCGCAACCCGTCGAGATGGCCAGCCACAACGAACCGGCCGACGGACCTGCTCCGCTGACGATGCCAGAACCAGCCCCACAAGAAACTGGGCCACAAGACGCTGGGCCACAAGAAACGGGGCCCAGCATGACCATGTCGGCCATGGAAATGCCTGCCTCGATCGGCATGAACATGCCACCGATGGATCAACCTGAAGACGCTCCCGACACTCCAGCTCCGGCCCCGATGCCCGAAGCCAACCTAACCATGCCCGAAGCGGACCTGTCGATGCCGGCTGGATTAGGACTGCCCGACATGAGCGTGTCGATGACGACACCCGAACAACCAACCGACGCCGCCCCAACGAACCAACCACAAGACGCCGGCCCGGCGATGAGCATGCCCGGCATGTCGTTCAGCACGCCACCTACCGATGGCTTCGCAAACGAAGCTCCCGCGGACATCCCCATGAATGACATGCGGATGCCTGAGCCCAGCCAAATGCCCCATGAGTCGCTGCCAAACTTGCCAGCCCCTCAACCACAAGCATCGGCTTCGTTTGCACAACCCGCGGATGGTTTCCCAGGTGGCATGAACGCCAACGCTCCTGGCGATCAGGCAGTTGACCAACCCAATCAATTTGCACAACCGGAACCCATGAGCCCCAACGGCCTGCGTTCGGGGCCACGCCCAACCGCCTACGGCGCTCCTGACCAATTTGCAGGTGCAGACCAAACAGCCGGCCGTGCCAACCCAGCCGACTCACGCGAGCAACCTCGCCCGACAAACCAGTTTGACAGCCCCACCCAGTTTGGTTCCACCGATCAATTCGGATCGCCCGAACCGACGAACAATGGCGTCAGTGGTATGCCAGGCTACAACGATCCAGCCCCCGCCGCATCCACTCGCTTTGCCAGCCAACGCGGACTGCCGGAACCCAACTACGCAGCCCCCGGTGCCAACAACAACTACGGCGGCAATCAAACCACCGCCGCCCAGCCAACCGCATTTGCCATGCCTGGCGAACGACGCTTAGAAGGCATGCAAACACCCAGCATCGTGATCCACAAAGAAGCGCCTCCCGAAGTCAAAGTCGGCCAACCCGCCACGTTCAAGCTCAACGTTCAAAACGTTGGAACCGCAGAAGCCTTGGGCGTGCGAGTACACGACACCATCCCAGCGGGCATGCGTTTCAACGATGCATCGGGCAACCCTGTCATGCAAGGCGATGCCTTGATGTGGGAACTCGGAGCCCTGCCGGCTGGCGAGCAACGCGTCATCACGATGAGCCTGACACCGATCGAAGAAGGCGAACTGGGCAGCATCGCTCGCGTGACTTTTGAAGCCGCCGCCTCGGTACGAACCCGAAGCACGCGTCCCGAACTCAAGGTGACTCAACATGCACCTGCCAAAGTGTTGATCGGTCAACAATTGGAAATCGAATTGGAAGTCGCCAACGTCGGATCCGGTGCCGCCACCAACGTCGTCCTTCGCGAAGACGTGCCCGAAGGAATGGATCACCCCGGCGGTCGCGAACTGGATTCGTTCTTGAACACACTTCGCCCAGGTGAAGTCCGCCGCGAAGTATTGCGAATGCGTGCCGTCGAACCAGGCTTGGTCCGAAACACCGTTCAGTTGGTGTCTGACGATGCGGAACCCACCAGCCACACGGTGGAGGTGGAAGTGGTCGCTCCTGAGATCGACATTCGATTGACCGGACCTGGGCTGCGATTCCTGGAACGACAAGCGACATACGAAGTCGAATTGATCAACCGCGGGACCGCTCCAGCGACCAACGTCGAAATCATCGCTCGCCTGGACCGTGGCTTCACCTTCGTCAGCACCGAGAACGCTGGCTACTACGATCCCAACCGACACGCCGTGCTCTGGTCGGTCGCGTCTTTGCCGCCGGGCAAACCAGCCAAGGTTCCATTGACGTTGCTGCCGGTTGAAGAAGGCGAACAAGCCATTCAGTTAGAAGCCACCGCCGACCTCAACTCGCGGGCTACCAGCGAAAGCACCGTGCGAGTGGAATCGCAAGCGGAACTCAGCTTCAGCATTTCCGACTTGGCCGACCCAATCGAACAAGGGGCTGAAACCACCTACGAAATCCGTCTGCAAAACACGGGATCGCGAAACGACTCGAACGTCCAAGTCCGCTTGGTTGTGCCTTCCGGAATGGAAGTGATTGGGTCCGACGCGGACGTTCGCCCCGACGGCCAAGGCGGAATGATCTTCGCCCCCGAGCAAGAAATGCCGGCGGGGTCGGAACGCACTTACCGCGTTCGTGTCCGCGGCGTCACTCCGGATACGCACCTGGTGAAAGCCATTGTGATCAGCGATCAGTCGCCGAAACCAGTCACCAAAGAAGAGTCGACGATGGTCTACGCGGACCGCTAAGAAACGACGGAACTGAATGGGCGCCCTATCTCGGGTGGTTTCATCGCCAGAGACGCCGACCTACAGTATCTATGGACGGGTGAATGGCACCCGTCCA
>NZ_JBICHO010000485.1:0-14055 GCF_043100905.1 Rhodopirellula sp. JB055
AAATGTTTGCTGTTTCTTCACTTTTGGGTTTGTTCTTGGTCTGGACCGTGCAAGCGAATGACCAGCACTTGTGTGATGATTTTTTCGCGGTCGTGTCGCTCCAGGCCTGTCAGCACGAAACTTTTGCCTGGAGACAGCTTAAACGCCGAGTCAATCTTCTTGACTGCGGTACGTCGGGCAATGTCCTGTCTCGGTGCGAGAGTTTCCAGGGAGGATGCGTATTGGAACGTGTAGCTTTCCTGATCACCATTCCGGACCAGCAGGTTGAGTTGGAACGTGGTGTCGCCCATCGTGGTCGATTGACGCACGCGACTTCCGGGTGTGACACTTGTTGCATGGTGCACCATCAAGCGTGCCGATTTGCAGTCGCCAAGCTCGGCGAGAACCTTGTCGGAGTTCTTGATCGAACTGGAGCTCGCCAGTTTCTTCGTCAGTTCAGGCTCCTGCGTCGAGTTGAGTTCAAACCACTGAATCGTCACCCGATTCTGTTCGGCTGATAAACAGGGGGCCGCTAGCCAGAACATGAAGAGCGGAAGAGCGAAGTGCCGCATTGGGAAACGCCAGTTGAGACGGGGAAGTCAATGGAATGTTCCATTGGATACTCGGTGCAGCGATCGATTGACTTGATCGAGACCAAACCACATCGCGTATAATGGCCTGGATCATTCTCGTTGTGACTGCACCGGAGTCGTGAAATGGACGTTCGAACCACGACGATTGCTCGCCTTCTCGCTGCGACCTTTTGTGCCGCAGTGGCAATGCACTTCTACTCGCTTCTTCGTCCGTATCCGCTGATCGGGTTTCCGTTCACGTTGGCACTCACCGGTGCAGCGATCAATGTCGGATTGCGAGGGCGTTCTGGCCTTGTGAACGGACTTGCGATTGGTGCTGTGCTCGTGCCCTTTTTCATTGCGATTTCCGCGATATTTCGATAGACGAATACTACGTGTTCACTGCTTCTTTGTTTTTTGACGCGGGACGGTGCCGACGTCGTGGCATGGCAGTGGTGGAAGTGCGCTGAGGAAAAGTCGGCCGTAAGGTTTGGATCGAATTCGCGGGTCCAAGACCACGACCATCCCCGAGTCATCTCGGGTGCGGATCAGACGTCCAAACCCCTGCCGGAATTTGATCACGGCTTCGGGCAATTGGTAGTCGGGGAATGGATGGCCACCGCGGGCACGGATGGTTTCCAGGCGTGCTTCGAGAAGCGGATGGTCGGGAACGGAAAATGGCAGTTTCGTGATCACGACGTTGGTCAGAGCGTCGCCCGGCACATCGACTCCCTGCCAGAAGCTGTCGGTTCCAAGCAGCACGCCTCGTGGATCTTTGCGAAAGGAGTCGAGCAGTTGCGTTCGGTTTTGATCGCCCGCTTGGCTGTACAAGTGCAGGTCGCGTTCGATGCACCACGGCGTGATCGCTTCGGCGCATTTGCGAAGCAACGAGTAACTCGTGAAGAGCACAAACGCGTGACCATCGGTGTGGCCAACGAATCGCTTGATTTGCTGGGGAAGTGCTGCTTCGAATTCGTCTCGTTTCGCGGAGGGATCGGGCAGTCCACGGACGATGATCAGTTTGGCTTGTTTCTCGTAGTCGAAGGGGCTGCCGACCTGGAGTGAACGGCCAGTCGTCAGGCCAACGCGACTGCGAAAGAATTTGAACTTGTCTTGTTCGCCGGTCGCGAGCGTGGCACTGGTCATGATGACCGAGCCGATTTCGTCGTTCTGAAACACTTCTTCGCGAAGCGTTTGGCCGATGTCGATTGTTGAAGCGGACAGGTTGACTCGGTCCATTCCGCGACGACTGCCGGAGGTTTCAACCCAATAGACCGATTCTTGTTTGAGCGATTGGTCGAGCCATTCACGAAGACCGCCGGCCAGGGCGAGAAGTCGATCGTGAGCGGATTGGAAGTCTTGGCGATCGGAGTCGTTGTCCTGTGCGTCCGCGTGAGCACGCAGGCGCCGGGCGAGGATCTCCATCGGTTCGCTGAGCGGGTTGGGCACGACTTCGGGATGATGCACGCGACCGTTGCGAGAGCGTGACTCTTGCATCCAGTCCAGTACGCCGGCAAACATTTCGCTGGCCGCAAACCGGCATCGGTCGACCATTTTTTGCAGCGCGTCCAGGTTGTGCGCAACGAGCAAACCCTTTTGTTGGCGGTCGTTGTAAAGACGGTCGAACAGGTAATCGAATTGGCCGCTGGTCAATCGAATGCCGAGGTGATCACCGGCGACGGATTCGATGGTGTGGCATTCGTCGAGGATGATCGCGTCGTAATCAGGCAGCAGCGAAACGCCCTGCCGTCGCATCGCGATGTCGGTGAACAGCATCGCGTGATTGACGATCAACAGTTGCGCGTTCTGGGCACGGCGTCGGGCTTGGAAGTAGAAGCAGTCCTTGAAGTTCGGGCATTTGTTGCGAAGACAATTGCCCGTGTCGCTGCGGACCTCGTCCCAGACTTGGCCGTCGGGTTTGATCGGCAACGTCGAGAGCGAACCGTCGGGAGTGTTGTCGGACCATTTGCGAATTTCGCGAAGTTGCTGCATTTGGAAATCGTTGGCCATCAACGACACCGATTTCTCAACCGCTCGTCCCATTCGTCGCAGCGACAGGTAGTTGTTGCGACCTTTCACCAGCACCGCAGAAAACTCTCGCGGGATGACGCTGTTGAGAAGCGGGATGTCTTTGCCAATCAGTTGTTCTTGCAAACTGATCGTGTGGGTTGAGATCAGGACGCGTTTGGGGCGATCGGATTTCTCGCTTTGTTCACCAGCCGACGGGATGCGATCGTCAACCGAGTCAGCAGGCCGGGTTGGCTTTGTGCCTCCCGATTCGGTTTGATCGGATGTTGCATGCAGAATCGCGGCGGCCAAGTAAGCGAAACTTTTACCGGTGCCCGTCCCGGCTTCGACGACCAAGTGTTCGCGGTCGGTCAATGCTGAAGAGACCGCCCGCGCCATTTCGAGCTGCTGTTCGCGAGGTTCGTAGCGTGGCAATCGGCGGCTGATGTTGCCACCAGGACCGAGAATCGAATCGATCGAAATGGGATCGCTCACGTGGAGGCCTGCTCCGGTTCGGAGGTCAACGATCGGTCGTAGATGCGATGGGTTTTGCAGCGGGTGGCTCCGCCGCGTTCGATCGTTCCTCGCGAGAGTTGGTTGCTTTCGAGGACCCAGGAAAACTCACCCATTTCGATTCCGAAGTCGATTGCTTCTGGCAGGATTTTGTAGAGCGTGACCAAGCCCAGTCCCCATTTTTGGTATTCGGGCAACACGTTGGCGCTGACCAAGCGGAGTCGTTTAAGTTTTTTGCGGCCGAGCAACAGTTTCAGCCAACCGAACGGAAATAGCTTGCCGCCGATTTGTTTGATCAAGGGGTTGTAGTCGAGCAAGCCGAAGCCGGCCCCGACGGGTTTGCCATCGATTTCGGCGATGCTGGTGAGCTTCGGCAGCAACAGATTTTTCAGGCCTTTGCTTTGCTCGTCCACTTCCGATTCGCTCATCGGGACATAGCCCCAGGTCCGCTGCAGCGATTGGTTGTAGATGTCCAGGAACACCCGGACGTCGGCGTTGAAGTTCTTGGGATCGATCGTGCGACATTCGGCATTGAAACGCCGCGTCGATTCTTCGATCACGAACATCAACTTCGGATCGAGCGTTTCCAGGATGTCAATCGAGGCTTCGTAGCTGTAGAGGTCTTGAGACTTTTCGAAGCCGGCGGCTTGGATCAGTCGCTCGTAGTACGGATGGTTGTAGGGAATTAGGAACGTCGGCGGCGTATCGAAGCCATCGACCAGCAATCCGACTTCGTAGTTCAGGCTGGGGTGAACCGGTCCGCGAACACCGGTCATTCCGCGTTCTTTCAGCCAGTCACCGGCGGTGTTGAGAAGTTCGACAGCGGCCTCTTCATCGTCCTCGCATTCGAAGAAGCCGAAGAACCCGCGGGTTTCTTCGTGATAGCGATTGTGGGCGTGATTGACGACTGCCAGGACTCGGCCGACGACACGGTCGCCGCGACGTGCCAGGAAGGTCTGCCCTTCGGCGTCATCATAAAAGGGGTGGTGTTTGAATCCCAGCAATTTGACCCGCTCGCTCCACAGTGGCGGGACCCAGTTGGGGTCGTCCCGGTAGAGGCGTTTTTCGAGATCGAGAAATGCCTTTTGGTCTTTGCGTCCGGAAACGGGTTGGCACAACACATTTTCGGACATTCGCGGGGCCGTGAGTTTGGGAGGAGAGAGGGCGTTTGGAAAACATTCAAAGATAGCAGACTCAGGTTGGTTCTCCCATTGAAGCGAATATGCAAAAGTGTGGCCCCATGGAAACCATCCGAAGTTTGCAAAATGCCGCCGTCCGCCGAATCGTTTCGCTGCGTCGTTCTCGGAAACGACGTGCTGCGGGCGTGGTCTTGGTGGACGGGCCCAGGGAATCGTTGCGGGCGATCGAAGCTGGTTTGAAACTGGTGGCTTTTTACGAGATCGAACCCAAACCATCTGATTCGTCACAAAAACCCGAGATGCCTGAACAGGCGGTCGTTCGCCGGCGGGCGATGGACGCAGGCGTGCATCGCTGGGTGACGTCGGAGGTGTTCCGCAAAATCGCTTACACGGCATCGACGGATCGCTGCGTGGCGGAGTTTGCAGCGCCAGGTGATTCGCTGGATCTGCTCACGGCTCATCCCGCTTGGAAAGAAGGCTTGATCTTGGTGCTCGATCAGGTTGAGAAGCCGGGCAATCTGGGCGCGGTGTTTCGATCCGCCGATGCGGCGGGCGTTTCTGCGGTGTTGCTGTCGGATTGCCCTTCGGATCGATTCAACCCGAATGCCATTCGGGGATCATTGGGTGCGGTGTTCACGGTCCCCTCCGCTTCCGGCACTGCATCGGAAATCGCGGCATTCTTGAGGGATCAGGGGCATCGAGTTGCGGCCATGCGAGTTGAAGGTTCACGTCCACTGTTCGAATCGGATTTGCGCGGCAAGGTCGCAGTCGTGTTGGGCAGCGAAGCCGACGGATTGGCAGACCGCTGGGCGGCGGAATGGGTGGAACCCGTTGCTTTGCCAATGGCGGGGCACGTCGACAGTCTGAATGTTTCGGTCAGCGCCGCCATTGTGGCTTACGAAGCGGTTCGCCAACGTGGTTGAAACGCGGGAATGAGGGCTGGCGATTCTTCGTGAAACATGTTTTGGGGATCGATTCTGCCGCGAATCGAACGGGCTGGCCTGAACAGATCTGCTTGACTGAACAAAGTGGTCCTTGCTGGGGACGGTTCGTTTGGTCCCCGTTCGTGTGGGTCTGGCAGGCTCAGGCAGCATCTGTGTCAAGATCGATTCAACAGAACCAAGCGTTCGATCTGTCAAAATCGTTAATGCCGGAACCACCCGACGACGATACAGAGGGTGTTCGGGGGTCCGGCGATCATTTTCGCCTGGCCATCGACATGGAGAATGTGCCGGGGGGGTGCATGATCCCATAAAGATCGTGAGCGTAAGGATCCGCCATGTTGATTGGCAATACAATGAACCCGATGGGCTCGAACCAAATGGCTAGCCGCCGCAAACGCGAACGGCTCGCTCGTTGGTTGACCCAAGCCGTTGTTGTTGGGGGGTGCATTGCCGCAAGCCAGGTCGCCGGGAACACAGCGTTGGCGGACGACCCAACCACTGCAAAGATGCCGCCGATTCGCTTGGTTTCGGGGAGCATGCATCTCAACCCATTCGTGAAGCCATCCGCTTCACAGCCAGCGGTTGCTCCCAGTTTGGCGACCAACGTCAATGACCGAGCCGGTGCGAGCAACATGAATTTGCTTCCTAGCCAGGGCGTTGCCGAGAGCGGACAAACGGCGCTGTATCCCATTCGCCAGACATCCGACCAAACGATGTCAGAGATCAAGCTGAAATCGATCGGAACTGCGGTTGGTTTGTTGCCGATTGGTGCTCCTGTTTCGGAGCAGACTCCGTTGGTCGTGGAGCCGCCCCGTGCTCCTCAAACGAGAATCAATCCACATGCTCAACCGGACTACGACCGAGTTGAGTCGAGAGGCACGGTTGAATTGAAGGCCGCCCAGCTTTCACCCAAAAATGAATCAGCGGAAACAGAAGCCGCTCAAGTGGACCTGCAATGGATCCAGCCCAAAATAGCTGAGCGCGAAACTGCCGATCGAGTTGCTCCAGCGACGGGGCAGCACGAGGTGGCAATCGCGGAAGAGGTCGTCCTTGAAACAATGGCACCGGCAATCGTTTCGCAGCCTGTTGCCGTGGAAGCGACCGAGTTGTCGCCCCACGCTGATTCAGAGTTGGTCGCGGAAGCCGTTGTCGAACCCGCAAAAAAGTTGGTCGTCGAACAACCTCAGCCGGAAGCGTCTGAGCCGGTCGAGTTTTCGCTCAACGATGCGATGGACACGGAACCTGTTTCGCTCAGCTTCTCGGACGCCGGTTCTTCCGACCCAGACGTGTCCGAAACAATCAGCGAAGAACTGGTCGCGATGCCCGAGGCTTTGACTTTGGAGGCTCCATTGGAACAGCCTGCTGAATCAGCTTCGTTGCCTCAGTTGCCCAAGCCGGTGCAGATCAGTTTGCCTGGCGAGATGATGGCTCAGCAACGACGCCATCTGCCGGTGAAAATCGACGCACCCAGCCATGCTGAACGGGTCGCCTCGGAAAGCGTGCCCAATGCTCCGGTTCGACACCGAGCCGCAGTCGCTGTGGAGGCACCACCGATGGTCGCGGTAGCAAACCGGTCGCAAACGAGTCCCAGTGGCTCTCGCGTCAGTGCGGCACCGATTGTCCCAGCGTCATTGGCCGGTCCACGGGGAAACATGCAGCAAGACTCCATGCGACACAACTTTGTGCAGCATGAATCCGTGCAAGAACCGGGACCATCCATGCAGGTGCAAGACACGATCGTGTGCGATGCAAACGACGTCACCTCGTTGACGGTTGACGGGATCATTCAGGCCGTTCGTGTCGAAGACGATTCCGTGGCTCGAGTCATCAGCAGCACCTCACGCCACTTGAGATTGATTGGGGTTCGCCCTGGCAAGACACGTGTGTTGGTGCAGCAAAAAGTAGCGGGTCAAGAAGGTTCGCTTCGTGAAATCTACGAATTGCACGTGGGTTCGTCCAGCAACGTTCGTGGTGGCGAGAGCCAACAGGAGCAATCGTTGATGGAACTGATCGAGCAAAAATTCAGCACCGCATCGGTGCAAGTCACGCGTCAAGGTGATCGAATCGTCGTTCAAGGTGAATGCGATGATGCCAGAGACGCAAAAGAGATCGTTCGTTTGATTCGAAAGACATTCTTGGTGCCGGTGGAAGATCAACTGATCCTTCGCTAGTTCCTGTCCCGTTCGTCCAACCTACCACTACCCAGCCACCGTCGGTCACCGTGCCGCTTTGTTCGTCCTGAGGTTCAATTATGAACAACAACTGGTTTCCTCGATTCGCCGCACGATTGTTCGGCACCCTCGCCGCGGTTGGTTTGGCTTGGTCGGGTTTGGGCACCGCGGTCACGCATGCTCAGCAATTTGGCGGCCCAGCACCCAGCAACACGCTTATGCACGAAGGTCAAGCCTTTCGTGTTGTGCAGGCTTCTGATTCGGCAGCCGCTGGTTGGGATCTGAACGCGATGCAGACCGCGGCTGACGCTTCGTCGTCCGCGTTTGGCAATCAAATCGCTCAGGTCGGCCACCGTCACAGTGCGATGTCACAATCGTGTGGCAGTTGCGGGACCCAGTGTGGCGGAGCTTGCGGTTCGGCCAGCTACGGTTCCGGCGGCTACGGCGGCGGGATGGCATGTCCAACTTGCGATCCTTATCGCTATGCCAGTGTCGAAGCCTTGTTCATGCGTCGCGAAGGAATCGATAACTTCACCGTCGCTCGTGACTTTGCTCTCGACGACGTGGACTTCGAGTGGGCTCCACGGATCACCGTGGGGATGGTGCCTGATTGTGTCAACGGCATGGAGGTCGGCTTCACAGGGGTTCTGAATTGGGAGTCCGATGAGTCCCTGGTTCGCAACGATTCCCTGGCGACGCTGTTCGCAGTGGATGCAGCATGGCCTGATTCACTCACCTCGTTTGGTGTTGGGGCAGCCAATGAAGCTGATTCGCAGCGTCAAATCTACGAGTCGCAGCTGTGGTCGGTTGAAATGAACCGAACGATGATGGCTTGGAATGTAGCCAAGTTGCTCATCGGTGGACGCTACATCGATTTTGAAGATGACTTCCACTACACCAGTATCAACGATGGTGACAACGGTTTCTTGCGAAGCAATGTCGCCAACCGAATGATTGGTGTGCATGTCGGAGCCGACATCTACAATCCAATCGGACGTTTTTCATCGAGTTACGTCCGGGCTCGTGCCGGCGGTTATTTGAACCTGGCTGAATCGGACATGACTTTTGGGAATCAAAACTCTGCCGGAACAGACACACAGTACACAACCTCAGACAACTCATCTGAGTTTTCGGGAATGTTCGAGTTCGGAAGCGGTGTTCGCTACCAAGTCGGTGAGATCATGGCCGTCAGCGGCGGATTTGAGACTTGGTACCTGACTGGAGTGGGAACCTCGGAAGAGCAACTTGGCCGACGCACCTTGAATCCAAACATTGGTCGCACATTGATCGCCGACGACGATGTGTTCTTCATCGGTTTGACCTTCGGTGCCGAACTGAAGTACTGATCTCAGTCGACGGTGGCGACGACCGCCCCAGCGTCAGACGATACGACAGGACAATTCATGCCATCGGCGAGACCCTTCGGGGACCTTTCCGATGGCATTATTTTTTGTCGCGTCGAATTTTCTTTTGCAGCCAGCGTTTGGCAGAATCGCTGGGGCCGGACGAGGGCGTTTTTGTCGATCGTTTTTGTTGCCCGACGCTGTGTTCGATGATGCGAGTCTTGGTTCGTTCGAGATCTTTGCCGCATTCAGGGCAGATCGTGGGCGGTTGCCCCACACGCACGTTGCACTGGGGGCAGTAATGTTCAATCGATGGTCGTCGTGCGGCTTCAAACAATCCGCCGACCTCCGATGCCGAGAACCAGTTGGAATCGTCTTTACGAATCCTGGTTTCCGCGACGACCGATCCGTCTCGCACCAAAGCCAATAATTCGGCGGGCTTGTACGGACCGAGTTGTTCATCGCCTTTCTGAACAAACCAAACGGACATGCTTAATTTTGCTCGATATGGATGCTGCGCCGTCGTCGTTCGGCACGTCGAATGTCATCGATCAAACCGGCCACTTCACCGACGTTGTTGATCCCAACCAACTCCAGCTCGGGATCGCTTTTGTCGGTGCTGATGATGGAGATTGAACCGACGTTGAACATTCGCTGGATCGGTCCCTGTTCGTAGCTTACATCGCTGATGTCGATCACTTCAATTCGATCGGTGCGGCGAGTCAGGATTCCGGTCTTGTGAATGAATCGTTGGCTGGTGAGTTCGTACTGCACGCCCAGTCGTTTAGCCGCGTAGTTCAATCCCACCATGATCCAAAGAACTGCGATCACGATCAAAGCGATGCCGAATGTGAGTTGCTCGATGAATCCAGCCGCGACCAGAATGACAACGCTGAGGATGGCCAATCCGATCCAAGAACCAATCATCGCTTTGGGGCTGTAGCCACCTTCCCAAAGTGTCTCTTCTTTTTCGTGATCATCCAGTGATCGCTTCTTCGTGATTTCGTCCATGAACCTTTCTTTCGGAGTGCTCGCCGCTTGGCCCGACTCAGGTGCCGGGGTGGACGATGCCGCCGAGGAAAGCGGATCAGGAACCGACTCCGTTTGAGCGGGAGTGGTGGGGGTTGCGTTTTCGTCGGTTGGGTTGGCCGGGTCGGTCATCGTTGAGTCGTTCCTGTTGATTCAATTCGAGGGTTGGTTCACGAGCGGTTTCAATCCAAAAATCGTGCCAGTGCTGGCAAGTCGTCGCAGAACCAAACCAATGTTCTGAGCCGAAACCGTTGTCCTACTTGGCCGAAATCACCGCGTTCTGGGGCGCGACACCGTGAAGGCTCGGTCCGTGAATGTCAGACCAGACACCTCGCATCCGAAGACGTTCTGGACGATCATAGCACACCTTCGAAAGACTCGTGAATCATGCTTGCCCAGTGCACCGGGGCACAGTGTTTGAAAATCGGGTGAATTTTCTACATTGAATTTGACTGCAAATGCGTTGCCCGTTCTGTCATTCCGATAACGACAAAGTCCAAGATTCCCGGACGGCTGAGGCTGGATATGTGGTTCGGCGGAAACGATTGTGCCAAACCTGCCAACGGCGTTTCACGACCTTGGAGCAAATTGACGCTCTGAACGTTCGCGTGGTCAAAAGCGATGAAACGCGGGAGCCATTTGATCGCGAAAAAATCAAGCGTGGGATCGAGCGAGCGTGTTCCAAGCGGGCTGTGACCAGCGACGAAATCGAAAAGACAGTCCAAAAAATCGAAGAAGCGATTTACGCTGAATTTGACATGGAAATCCCCACTGCAACGATCGGCGAAGTGGTGTTGCGAAAACTCGCCACGCTGGACGAAGTCGCTTACATTCGGTTTGCCAGCGTTTACCGCGATTTTGATGATGCGAAAGATTTTCTGCAGATCGTTTCCAACCTTCAGCGTGACGCTCAAATGGACGGTCGTTGATGAGTCGAAGCACCCCCTTGGCTTGGAAAAATCTGGTCGGCAACCCCGCGCGTTTGTGCGTGGCGGCGGCGGGGGTGGGGTTCGCCGCGGTGCTGATGTTCACACAAAATGGGTTCCGCAACGCGTTGCTGGACAGTCCCGTGCGATTGATCGAGGTCGTCGATTGCGAGTTGGTCGCGATCAGTCCGGCTCGGTACATGTTGCCGGTGGATGAACGATTCCCGCGGTCACTGCTTCGCCGCGTGAAAGCGGATCCGGCTGTGGCCGACGTGCAGGCGTTGTTGATCGAGCGGACAATGGCTCGCGTGAGGGTCGAAGGCAGCCCCGCTCGACCGATTCGCGTGATCTCGGTTCCTGATTCAAGTTTGTATTCCCCATCCGAGCCCGAAGAAGGATCACAACCATGGTTGATTCTCGATGGGCTGGACGAGCATCGTGACGAGCTTCGCCGGCGACAAACCGCGTTGGTCGATCGTAAAACCCGGTCCGAGTACGGGTTTCAATTCGATTCGACGGGACAACCAGCGGAGCAAAGAATCGAGTTGTCCAAGCAATCGATTGATCTGGTCGGTTCGTTCACCCTGGGGACCGACTTTGCCAACGAGGGTTCGTTGTTGATCGCGGAGTCTTCGTTTGCAAGTTATTTCCCTCAGCGTGGCTATGGCAAACCGCTCGAGACCGTCGATCTGGGATTGATCCGCTTGCACGATGACGCATCTCCCGAGGAAGCCGCGAAGCGATTGACGCAGATGGCGGATGGCCAATGGGAAGTCCTGACGCGGCAACAGATTCGAGATCGCGAGCAGACATTCTGGAGTGAGCAGACACCGATTGGGATGATCTTCTTGATTGGCACCCTGATGGGATTCGCGGTCGGCGTCATCATTTGCTACCAAATTCTGTTCACCAACTTGCAAGACGCGATGTCCGAGTACGCCACGCTGAAGGCGATGGGGTATCCCAATCGGTTTTTCGTGAGTTTGGTGGTGCGTCAGTCAGTTTATTTGTCGGTTCTTGGATTCATTCCTGCGGTCCTGATCGCGTTGGCTCTGTTCCAGGGCTTGGAGGCGCTGACGGGACTGCCGATGGCGTTGACCATCACGCGGGCTGGTTCCGTGTTGGCCCTGACGACTTTGATGTGTCTGATCAGCGGGTTGCTGGCACTGCGGAAATTGGTGCGAGCGGATCCGGCCAGCCTTTTTTAGCGTGGGAAAGATCTGGTCGAGCCCAGTTCGATGGCAGTTAAGTCTGGTTTGCCGGGAACGCGGGGCGATACAATGCAGTCGCGTTTTCGTGTTTCGTGTGTGCGTTTCGTGTTCCCGCTGAGCGATGTGCGCTTGTTCGAATGCTAGTTTTCAATCGGTTTGTGTAGTGAATTCCCACGCCAATCTTCGTCTCAATGCCAAGGTTTCCTGGATGACTCGCTCGAGAATGACGGCGGCGATCTTCGCCGGAATGCTGTTTGCCGTCCCCGGGCTCTCAAAAATTGCTCTCGCTCAAGGGTTGTTTGATTCTCGGAGGCAGATGGGGAACGCGGAATTTTTGCCTCCCCCGCGAAGCATGCGGCAAATCATTCGAGATGCCGAAGAGGCGATCGACGAAGAACGCTACAGCGACGCGGTGGTGCGTCTAGGCGATTTATTGTTGCGATCCAGCGACGACCCGACTTCGGAAATGATGCAGGACTATTATTATCCCATCGAAGTGGATACCGAGGATGAAAACGAACCAGAACGCGTTCAGCCTGGGCAACCGCAGGACGACGAAGCGGAGCAACTGGCTCGCTTGCAAAGTCAATTGCCACGCAGCCTGCTGCGCCATGTTCGTGACATGATCGGCGACCTTCCCAAAGAAGGGTTGGAAATCTATGAACTGCGCTACGGGCCTTTGGCTAGCAAACGGTTGGAGGAAGCGGGCCCGATTCGCGACTGGAAAACGGTTGAACGCATCCGACGCGAAACCTTTCACACTCAAGCTGGCTACAAAGCGTCTGTCTTGTTGGCGGTTCGTGAGTGGACGCTCGGCAACCCACTGGCCTGCTCGTTGTTGTTGGATGATTTGGTCAGCCAACAGCGCATCGTCGATCAGGTGGGTGAGCCGGTGGTGATCTTGCATGCGATCGCGTGTGCAAGATCGGGGCGAGCGATTCCAACGCCAGCGAAGTTTCCCCAAGCCTTCACGTCGCTGTTTCCGGTCGGCGGACTCGCTGATGACAACGGCGTCGACGAAGTCGCTTGGAGAGAGTGGGTGTTGGCACAGAATGAATCGAAATTGGTGACGGCGGAATCTTTGGCAGAGAACTACCCGTTGCTGGGTGGCACGTTGGACCGCAACGGTTCAGGTGCCGGGCAAATGCCGCTCAGCAATCCTCGTTGGATGGTGGAATCATCCGCTAGCCCTCGACAGGAGCGGATGATTCAAGAGAAAACTCAACAGCTCAAAGCGACCGGGCAGTTGCCGCCTCCGTCCTGGACGCCACTGCGGGTTGGAGACCAACTGCTGATGCGAACGACTCAGCGTTTGCTCGGGGTCGATTTCCGGACTGGCAAACGAGTCTGGCAGTATCCCTGGTTCGCCCCCGCGGAAGACGTTTTGACGCCGGACCTCGCCGATCCGATGGAGGAGGAAGAGGACCCGGTTGATATTTTGGTGCAACGTGTTTGGAACGATGTCCCGTTTGGGCAAATTTCAAGCGACGGCAAACGGGTCTTCATGGTGGACGATCTGACCAAAATCGAAATCGAACGGTTCAGTCCGTTCGCAAGTCGAGGCATGTCGTCGCTGGCAAACACTTTGGTCGCACTCGATCTGGAAACGGAAGGCAAATTGCTGTGGCGACTCGGGAAGTCCGAGTCCACCCCTTCGGCATTGGCCGAAGCCTTCTTCTTGGGCCCGCCGCTTCCATTGCGAGGCGATCTGTATGTGATCGCCGAGGTTGCTGGCGAAGTGGTGCTGTTGTGCTTGGATCCGGCTGATGGATCGGTGCAATGGCAACAAGTGTTGGTGGCCGTGGAATCGGGCGGGGTTGGATCCGACCCCGTTCGCCGTGTCGCCGGAGCGATGCCCACTTATCACGAGGGGCTGTTGATCTGTCCGACGGGTGCAGGGGCCACGGTCGCGGTCAATCTGATTGACCGAACGATCCGTTGGGGGAACCAAATCCCGCGAAATCAGGAGTTTGTTCACAGCATCTATCGACCGAACACCCGCGTTTCCTCGAACCAATTGAGTCGCCGTTGGACGCACTCGTTGGCAATCGCGGACGGCACTTCCGTGGTGCTTACGCCGATTGAGTGCGATCGTTTGCAGGTTCTGGATGTGCTGTCCGGGCGGAATCGATTCACGCCTCGAAACCGAATTCGGCTGGCTTATGTTGCCGGTGTTCAAGACGGTCTCTTTTTTGTGGTGGGGGCCGACGAGGTGTCGGCT